>CAWUOA010000094.1:0-10447 GCA_963923225.1 uncultured Planctomycetaceae bacterium | reverse complement strand
GCTTCAGTCTATCCGTCGTCCCGCACGACTGGACAGCGGCCGGACAGGGACGGCGTGGCGGCGTCGAACGGCCGGGGGGTAGAATCCTCGCTCCATTCATTTCCACCGAGGAGCCTCGTCCGCACGATGTCCCACGCCGACGGCAGCCAGCGACCCGGATCGTCCCCCTCCGAATCGACCCCCGCCGGTCGGCCCGGCCCGTCGGCGGCGGGGGCTCCGCACGGATCGGGCGGGCGCCCGTCCCACGGCGCCGGGAGGCCGGGCGGACCCGCCGCGGCCCACGACGCCGGCGCCGCGACCGAGTCGACCCGCCCGGAGAAGGGGTGGCATTGCAGCCATCTCTTCTATGCCTTCGATCGGGCACGGCTGGCGGCGCTCGGGCCGGCGGCGCTCGCCGCGGGGAAGCAGGCGTTCGCAGCGGCCCTCGACCCGGCCGCTCCCGGCGCGCCGACGCGCTTGCAGACCTGGATCGTGCCCGGTCACAAGGCCGACTTCGGCGTGATGGCGCTCGACCCCGATCCGCTCGTCGTCGATGGCATCCACCAGCGTCTCCTCGCCGGACCGCTGGGAGCGGCGCTGGTCGCCACGTACTCGTTCATCGGCCTGACCGAGGTGAGCGAGTACGTCCCCGACGCGGAGCAGTTCGGCAAGCGGCTGATCGACGAGGGTGAGTCGCCCGACAGCCCGACCTACAAGGCGAAGGTCCAGGGCTACGCCGCCCGTGAGGGAGCGATGCGGAAGGCCCGCATCGAGCCCGATCTCCCCCCCTGGCCGAACGCCTGCTTCTATCCGATGAACAAGAAACGGGAGGTCGGGGAGAACTGGTTCACGCTCCCCTTCCCGGAACGGAGCCGGCTGATGGCCGAGCACGGCCGCACCGGGATGTCCTTCGGCGGACGCGTGTCGCAGCTGATCACGGTGAGCGTCGGCCTCGACGACTGGGAGTGGGGCGTGACCCTCTGGGCGCGGCACCCCGACTTCCTCAAGGAGATCGTCTACACGATGCGCTTCGACGAGGCGAGCGCCCGCTACGCCGAGTTCGGCCCGTTCTACACCGGCTACGTGGCGACGCCGGAGCGGATCCTCGCCCACTGCCGCGTGGGGTGAGCCCGCGCCGCGCTCACTTCCCGCGGTCCGGGCCACCGGGCGGCGCGTCGGCGGCCGAGAGGATCATCTCCACCGGCGTGCCGCGCTTCGGGACGCGCTCCTCGAAGACCTCGAAGAGCAGCGCCTCGTTCGACTGCGAGCTCTCGATCGGCAGATCGAGGGTGGCGGTGGGGAAGTTCGACACGCACACCAGATCCCCCCCGTCGGCCTGGTAGTACTCCTTGCCGTCGGCGGGATCCCTCCAGAAGGCGCTGCCGGCGAAGACCCAGTCGGTCTCCAGGGCCTTGCCGGTGCGCGTGTCGCGGATCCAAGTGCGGGCGTCGGCCCGGCGCGGCTCGCCGTCGGCGTCCTTCCACTCCATGGTGACGCGGATCCGCGGTCCCGAGGCCGGCGCGTAGATCGGGTCGAACGACACCGGCTTGCCCGGCTCGAGGCCGATCGCCAGCAGGGCCGCGTGCACGAGCCTGGCGCTACTTTCCACCGCCACCACGCTCTCGTGCTCCTTGGTCTCCTTCGGGCAGGCGAAGAACTCGAGCAATCCGCGGTCGAGCGCCACGCGCCCCCCGACGACGACGCGCTTCCGCGCCAGATCGATCCACACCTCCTCGCGGGGCCCGAGGCGGCGCAGGTCCGGGTGGCGGTCGGGCGTGGCGGCGCCGGTGTCCGCCGCGTCCTCGGCGGCGGCCGCCGGGGGCGGCGCGGCGACCGCGGCCGCGGTGCCGGCGCCGGGAATCGCGCCGAGGAACAGGAGGGCCGCCGGGATGAGCGATCGGGGGCCGGACAGGAGGGCGTTCCGGCAAGCGCCGCCGGCCGGTGCGTGGTCTCGCGGTGGCATGGGGGGAGGCCCGTGGAGTGAGGGTGGTCGCCGCGTTACGATACCGCGCGACGGGACCGCGGCGTCGGTGCGACGCCGGCCCGTCTTTTCACGCGCGGACCAGACGCATGGCAACGGGCAGCAGGTCGAAGGGGAAACGGTCGCGGACCGAAGGCACGGGCGAGGAGAGGGAAGGGGCCGGGCATCCCGCGCCGCACCACGCCGCGATCCACGCCGCCCCGCTCCACGCCTCCCCCGTCGGCCATGCCCCCCGGCGCCGGTCGAAGAAGGACCCCGAGGCTCGCAAGCTCCCCCGTCGCCTGGCGGCGGCCCGGATCTCGGCCGCCGCGGAGCGGCTGGCCCCGGAGTGGGCCGACGCGGCGGCCCTGCTCGCCGACCTGGCCGCCAAAGTCGCCTCGCAGCGCCGCCGCGGCGCCGGTGGAGCGGCGGTGGAAGGGGCGATCCTCCGCTGTCTCGACGAGGCGGCGACCGAGGCCCCGGGCGCCGGCCGCTGGGCGCTCGACGAGGGAGCGGCCTGGGCCGCGGCGTGGCTCGCACGCCGCACCGGGAGGATCCTCGAGCGGATCCACGACGAGGCCCGCGAGGCCGACGACGCCTGCCGCAACGGCGACACCCGACCGGCGGCGCTGGTGGTCACCCTCGCCGGACTGTTCCCCGATCCGCCGTTCCGCAACGCCGCGGCGCGCGGCACGGCGGCGCTGGAGGGCGACATCGGCCGCTGGACCACCCTCTCCGGCGCGCCGTCGACCGGCATCTCGTCGGCGTTCGTCCCGCGGGTCGTCGGCTGGGCCCTGGCCCGGGAGGCGGGCCTCGCCTCGGGGCACGGCGTGCCGTGGGACGACGCGACCGACGAGCGGTTCCATGCCGCCGCCACCGCGGCGCTTCGGCTCCTCGGCGACCGGGGAAGGATTCCCGGCCGTGGCGCCCCCGATCCGACCGGCACCGCTCCGCTGCTCGAGGCGCTCCTCCGGCCGCGCGCCGCGCAGCCCCGCAAGCGCGCCGTCGCCCGCACCGTCGCGGCCGTCGCCTCCGGGGACGCTCCGGCGCCGGGGCGGACGCTCCCCCGCGACTCGCTCGACGGCACGCTCGCCGTGCTGCGGACCGGCTGGGAGCGGGGGGCGGTGCGCGTCCTCCTCGATTTCGGCGCCGCGGTCCACCGGCTCGAGGTGGCCGGAGGGAGCCGCCTGGTGTTCGACGGCGAGTGGACCTTCTTCGCCGAGGCCGACGGCAGGTCGCTCGATCCGATCGGGCCGTGGAGCGTCAGCTGCTTCGAGTCGGACGACGACGCGACCTTCCTCGAAATCGTGGCGGCGCTTCCGGACGGGATGCAGGCGGAGCGGCAGGTGGTGCTCCTCCCCGCCGACCGGATCGTCCTCCTGTGCGACTCCGTCACCGACGCCGGCGCCTGTCTTCCGGCCGGGAAGCGTCCGGGACGGATCGCCTACCGGGGGCGGCTCTCCCTCGCCGGCGGCGAGGCGTTCCCCGAGGAGGAGACGCGCGAGTGCCGGCTCGCCGTCGGGCGCCGCCACTGGCGCGTGCTGCCGCTGGGGCTGCCGGAGTGGCGATCGGCCGCCGCTCCCGGCTCGTTCGATCGTTCCGGCGCGACGCTCGAGCTGTGTCAGTCGTCGGAAGGGGGGCGGTTGACGGCTCCCTTGTGGATCGACGCCGATCCGAGGCGGGCCGACCGGCCGCTCACCTGGCGGCAGCTCACGGTCGCCGACCAGCGTCTGATCCTCCGCCGCCACGAGGCGGTCGGCTTCCGCGTCCAGGCCGGGCTGGATCAGTGGCTGCTCTACCGGGCGCTCGACACGCCGCGCAATCGCACGCTGCTGGGCTGCAACGTCGCCTGCGAGTTCCTCCTCGGCCGCGTCCGCCCCGGCGGCGAGGTGAAGCGGACCCTCGAGATCGAATGAGGGGGACGTGACGAGCGACTCGCCGGCTTTCGACGCGGCCCGCGGCATCGTCCGCGACAACCTGGCCCGGGTGCGGGACGCGATCGACGCGGCCTGCCGGGCCGCCGGCCGGAGCCCCGCGGAGGTGCGCCTCGTCGGCGTCACGAAGACGGTGTCGGCCCGGCTGGCCGGCATGCTCGTGGAGGCCGGGTGCGTCGACGTGGGGGAGGGCCGGCCGCAGGGGCTGTGGGAGAAGGCGGCGAGCCTGCCGGAGGCGCGATTCCACCTCGTCGGCCGCCTGCAGCGCAACAAGGTTCGGCGCACGCTGCCGCTGCTCACGCTGCTCCACTCGCTCGACAGCCTCCGCCTGCTCGAGGAGATCCGCGCCCAGGCGTCCGCGACGGGACGGGTCTGCGAGGCGCTGCTCGAGGTGAATCTCGCCGGCGATCCCGGCCGCGGCGGCGTGGCGCCGGAAGGGATCGCCGAACTGCTCGCGGCGGCGGACGCCACCGGAGGGGCGGTCCGCGTCAGGGGGCTGATGGGGATGGCGTCGGTGCCCGGGCCGGACGGTCCCCATGATCTGGCCCGCAGGCAGTTCGCGGGGCTGCGGGCCCTGCGCGACCGCCACGCGGCCGACCATCCGGGGCTCGTCGAGCTCTCGATGGGGATGAGCGGCGACTTCCCCGAGGCGATCCTCGAGGGGGCGACGATCGTGCGCGTCGGCAGCGCCCTGTGGGAAGGGCTGGAAGCGGAGCGTCCCGGCTGAGCGGGGTCACTCCCCCTCGAAGCGGACCTCGAGGATCTCCATCTTCATGGTGCCGGCCGGCACCTCGATCGCCACCGTCTCGCCCACCTTGCGGCCGAGCAGGCCCTGGGCCAGGGGGCTGGCGACGTTGATCCGCCCGGCGTCGAAGTCCTCCTCGCCGGCGCCGACGAGGATGTAGATCTCCTCCTCGTTGTACTTGAGATCCTTGACCACGACGGTGGCGCCGAACACCACCTCGCCGGTCGCCTCCTTGGGCCGCTCGACGAGCACCGCGCGGGCGAGCTTGTCGGCGAGCATGTTGATCTTCGCCTGCATCAGCCCCTGGCTCTCGCGGGCGCCGTGGTACTCGGCGTTCTCGCTCAAGTCGCCCTCGCTCCGCGCGGCCGCCACGCGGGCGGCGATCTTCGGCATCTCCACGGTGTTGAGGTGGTCGATCTCGGCACGGAGCTTGTCGTAGCCGGCCCGGGTCATGGGGATGCGGTCGGACATGGGACCCTCGACGGGAGAAAGGACGGGAACGGGGAACGGAGCGTCGGAAACGGGAAACGTGGAAACGAAAAACCGGATCGGGAGGGGCGGCGGTGGCGGGACCGGCTCCGCGTCAATCGGCGCGGTTGGCGTAGAGCAGCCTGCCGCAGCTGCGGCAGGTGATGACGCGTCCGGTGGAGAGCTCCGCGACGGAGTTGGCGGTGAGCCGCTCGGAGCAGCCGCTGCAGCTCTCGCCTTCGAGCACCGCCATGGCGTCGGCCCCCTTGCTCTTCACCACGCGGCGATAAGCCACCTCGGAATCGGCGGGAAGCTCCTTCTCCGCACTGGCCAGATCGGCCCCCACCCGGGCGACTTCGGCGTCGAGACGCCCCTTCTCCTCGCCCACCTGGCGTTTGGTGTCCTCGAGGGCCTTGCGGGCGGCCGCCACCTCGGCCTCGAGCGGCGGAACCTCGCCGCGGAGGACGTCGACGCGCTCGAGGACCTCGAGGATCTCGTCCTCGAGGACCCGCTTCGCCGCGCCGTCGGCCTCGAGTTGTTCGCCGAGGAGCTGGTATTCGCGGTTGGTCTTGGCGCCGTTGCGCTTGGCGTCGCCGTCCTTGATGCGGGTCTCGAGGGAGCGGAGCTGGAGTTGTTTCTGGTCGCCGACCAGTCGGGCCTTCTTCACCTCCTCCTGCCGCAGGGCGAGCTTCCCCGAGGCGGCTTCCAGGGCACGGGTGCGGGCGTCGACCAGACGCGGGCCCGCCGCGAGGCGGGCGCGGAGGTCCTCGAGCTGGCGGTGCATCCGATGGAGCGTGCGGAGGGCGTCGGCGGTGACGGCGAGAGCCATGAGGGGCCTGGCGTGGAAGAGGGTTCCCCGGAAAGCCCCGAGTCTACCAGACGCCCGCCGCTCCTTCACGCGCGGGCGCCTGCCGGGCGGCCCGGCCCCGGGCCCCGCGGCGCGGGAGGCGCCGCGGGGCCGACGGGGATCGTCGGGCGGATCAGCCGGGCACGCCGCCGAGGAAGCTCTCCAGCTGCCTCGAGCGCACCGGATGCTGCAGCTTCTTCACCGCCTTGGCCTCGATCTGCCGGACACGTTCGCGCGTCACGCGGAAGATCCGCCCCACCTCCTCGAGGGTGTAGGTGTAGCCGTCGGTGAGGCCGTAGCGGAGACGGATGATCTCCCGTTCGCGGAAGGTGAGGGTCTTGAGGAGCGAATCGATCCGGTCCTTGAGCAGGCCGTGCGTCGCCGACTGCGTCGGGCTCTCGGAGCCGGTGTCCTCGACGAACTCGCTGAAGCTCGCGTCCTCGCTCTCCCCCACCGGACGGTCGAGGCTCATCGGCTGCCGCCCCATGTCGAGGACGCGGCGGGCCTCCTCGAGGGGGATGCCGGAGGCCTGCGACATCTCCTCGGTCGTCGGCTCGCGGCCGAGCTCGTGGAGCAGCCGCTTGGCGGTGGTCCGGAGCTTCGAGAGGACGTCGATCATGTGGACCGGGATGCGGATCGTCCGCGCCTGGTCGGCGATGGCCCGGGTGATCGCCTGGCGGATCCACCACGTGGCGTAGGTGGAGAACTTGAACCCGCGCCGGTATTCGTACTTGTCCACCGCACGCATCAGCCCGGTGTTCCCTTCCTGGATGAGGTCGAGGAAGGAGAGGCCGCGGTTGCGGTATTTCTTGGCGATCGACACGACGAGGCGGAGGTTGGCGGCGGAGAGGGCCCGTTTCGCCCCCTCGTATTCCGTCTGCAACCGCTCGAGCGCCGCGACGCGGGTCCGCAGCGACCGCGGGCTCTCGAGCGTGGAGAGCATGAGGTCGCGGAGCTCCTTGCGGAGGTCGGCCCGCTCGTCCCGCGTGCCGTGGGCGTGCTCCACGACGCGCAGCTCCTGCTGGAGCCGGTCCATGCGGGACGACATCCCGCGGAGGATCTTGAGGAGCGGCTGGACGCGCCGCGTGCGGAGGCTCAGCTCCTCCACGAGCGTCAGCGACTTCGCCCGCGTGCGGCGGAAGCGGCGGCGGGCCTCGCGGATCTCGTCGGGGGTCGACTTGCGGTTGACCAGCACGCGGAAGTCGGCCTTCGCCTGGTCGATGAGGCGGGCGAGCGTGGCCAGGTTGTGGGGCATCCGCGACTGGATCTGCTCCTTCGTGAGCCGCTCGGTGAGCGAGACCTTGATCGTCCGGTCGAAGGGGAGCTTCCCCTCGTGGACGCGGCGGAGCGTGTCGACGGTCGTCTGCAGCGACCAGGAGCAGCCGAGGATCGCCCGGCGGAATCGCTTCCGCGTGACCTCGATCCGCTTGGCCAGCGCGATCTCCTCGGGGCGGGTGAGGAGCGGGATCTCCGCCATCTGTGCCAGGTACATCCGGATCGGATCGTTGCCGGCGTTGGCGGGGGCGGAGGTGATCGCCTCGTCGCGGCGCGGCTGCGGCTTGGCGGCTTTCGGGTCCGGCGCGGCCGACGGTGCGGGGGGCTGGTCGAGGAGGTCGATGCCCTTGTCCTCGAGGGCCACGAGGAGACTGTCGATCTTCTCGGGATCGACCGCCTCGTCGGGCAGGTAGGCGTTGACCTGGTCGTAGGTGAGGTAGCCCTGGGCCCGGCCGGTGGCGATCAGCGCCGTCAGGTCGGCGTCGTGGGCATGGTCGACCGACACCGGCTCACGCGGCGGCAGGCCGAGCGACTGCGCCCCGGCGGCGTCGGCACCGGCGGAGTCGGGGGAGTGCGGGGCGGGACGATCCGACCGGCTGTCGTGGCGGGCATCGGGCTTGTTCATCAATGGTTCTCCTTCACCATCCTACCGTCACTCGCGCACCGCCCCCCGGCGCTTCACGGCGGGGCCGTGATTCGCCGATCGCAGTGACGAGACGGGCACCCTCACCCATCCTTGGGATCGGTCATGCCCTGAGCCTCCCGCCGCCGGGCGACGAGACGCTCGAGAACTTCCGCTTCCGCCTCGCTCCCGAGGCGGCTCGACTTGAGCGTGCGCACACCCTCGGCCACCTCGCGATCGACGCGGCGGCGGCGGAGGGCTTCTTCGAGGTGGGCGGCCCGGGTGGCGGGGGCCACCGCGGCGCCGGACTGCACGAAGGCGTCGATGCCCACGAGCAGGTCGTGGAGCGCCGGATCGTCGGCGAACTCCAGGAGCAGCCCGCCGAGCGACACCTGCCTGCCGGCCGCGTGCATCCGCCGGGCGGTCTCGAGGACCGTCCGACAGGCCGGGCTCTCCACGTCGTCCGGGGGCACCTCGCGGATCACCAGGCCGGTCGCCTCGGGAACCCCGACGAGGACCTCGAGCACCTCCCGGTCCCACGGGGGAAGGCGGCCGTGCGACCGCGGCCGCGCCTCCGACCGGCCGGCCGCCGGGCCCGTGTCGGGGGCGGCGCCGCGGAGGGCCTCGTAACGCCCCTGCAGCGCCTCGCGCGACAGACCGAAGCGGCGGGCGAGACGGCCGAGGACCTGATCCTGGCGGAGGTTCCACTGGGAGGGTTCGAGGAGCGTGGTGCGCGACACGCGGGCCAGCGCCCCCAGCACGCTCTCCACGGCGCCCAGCGCGGCGTCGTCGCCACGGCCGGCCACCTTTCCGGTCGCCTCCTCGAGGCGGTATTCGAGGGCGTCGACGGCCGAGTCGACCAGCGCCTCGAACGCCTCCCGGCCCCGCTCGAGGGCGAACTCGCACGGATCGACGCCGTCGGGCATGCGGGCGATGCGGACGTCGATCGGCTCGGCGAGGAGGACGTCGAGGACCTCGTCGGCGCGGCGGCGGCCGGCGTCGTCGCCGTCGAGGAGGAGAACGATCCGTCCGGCGTAGCGCCTGAGCAGACGGGCGTGCCGCTCGCCGAGCGCGGTGCCGAGGACCGCCACGACGTCGTCGCACCCGACCTGCCGGGCGGCGAGGCAGTCGGTGTAGCCCTCGACGACGACGGCCCGTCCGGTGCGGGCCATGCCGTCGCGGGCGCTGTCGAGGCCGTAGAGCAGCGAGCTTTTGGAGAAGACCGGCGTCTCGGGGGAGTTGATGTACTTCGCCCCCTCGGTGGACCCGGGAAGGACCCGCCCGCCGAAGGCGACGCAGCGGCCCTGCGTGTCGAGGATCGGGAACATCGCCCGGTCGCGGAAGCGGTCGTAGTGGCCGGCACGCTCCTGCCGCTCGACCGCCAGGCCGGCGCGGGCGAGGAGCTCGGCCGGATGCCCGGCCGCCTGGGCCTGTCGCAGGAGCCAGTCCCACGAGGCCGGGGCGTAGCCGAGCCGGAACCGCTGGATGGTCTCGGGAGAGAGGCCCCGGCCGAGGAGGTAGTCCCGGGCCCGGGCCCCGTCGGGGCCCTGGAGGCATTCGGCGAAGCGGTCGCGGGCCCAGGCGAGCACCGCATGGAGCGAGCGCCGCTCGTCGATCGGCATCCCGGCCCGGCCCCGGGGGAGGTCGATGCCGGCCCGTTCGGCGAGCTGCTCGAGCGCCTCGCGGAACTCCACCTTCTCCATCCGCATCAGGAAGCTGAAGACGTCGCCGCCGATGTCGCAGACCCAGCAGCGGAAGGTCTGCCGCTCGGGATTGATCGTGAGGCTCGGCTTCGAGTCGTCGTGCCAGGGGCAGAGTCCGACGAGGTTCTTGCCCTGCCGGCGGAGCGTGAGGTAGCTCCCCACCAGGTCGGCGATGTCGGTCGCGTCGCGGACGCGTTCCTTGACGTCGTCCCACGCGGCACCGCGAGGCGCGGAGTGTCCGGCATCGGTTCGGTGGTCGTCGCGCGGCATCTCGATGGCACCCCTGGCGTGACCCCGACGGGTGAGCGGCGAAGGGCCCGAGGCCGATCGTCGCCCTCTCCGTGAAGTCACCGCCGCAATCTAGCGCGGCCTGAAATCGCGGTCAATCGCACATTCGCCCCACGCAGTCTGCCCAGATTCCGCGCCTTTTCGGCGTTGACGAATCGACGTCGATCGCGCTTCCGTCGGCGCGTCGGCAGCGACGCGCGGCCCCACGCATCCGACGCAATCCGCTCAGTCGCAACGAGCGCGATCGCACGGCGCGGCCGCGCGGTGCGGGGTGCACGAGGGACACCGCGGAAAAAACGCGGCGTGCTCGACGGAAAACTAGCGAGCCAGCGGCAGAAGCCGGCTGACGCTGTCGAGGAGCCGGTCCATGGGGAACGGCTTGCGGAGGTAGTCGTCGACGCCGAGCATCTCGGCGTAGGCCTTGTGCCGGCTCCCTTCGTTGGCGGTGATCATGATCACGCGGACCGGGAAGGGGTGGCTGCGGCGGAGACGCTCGAGGACCAAAAACCCGCTCCGCTTGGGCATCATCATGTCGAGGATGACGAGGTCCGGCTTCTCCTTCTCGGCCATGAGCAGGCCCTGGTTGCCATCCCGGCCGACGAGGATCTCGTAGCCCTTCGATTCGA
>CAWUOA010000093.1:0-10495 GCA_963923225.1 uncultured Planctomycetaceae bacterium | reverse complement strand
GAAGGCGATCGCCACGGGGGCCACGAGGGCCACGAGCATCGCCACCGAGAGGGCGTCGCCGTCGCGTCCGGCGGCGCCCAGGGCCGACCAGGCGACGGCGATCACGGCGTTGCCCAGGGACGCGGCGGTGAAGAACGTCTTGAAGGGCATCCCCGCGCCCCCCGCGGCGAGCGCCGCGGCCTCCGCCACCAGCGGCACCGGACGCGTGAGGAGCACGAGCACCGGCCCGAGCCGGGCGCTGCCGGCCTCGATCGCGCGCTTGTCGGCGGCGTCGAGCCCGTCGAGGGCCCTGCCTCCCGCGCGGCGGCCGAGCCACCAGCCTGCCGAGGCGCCGATCGACATGCCGGCGAAGGCGCAGAGGCTCCCGAGCGGCACGCCGAGCTTCGCGCCGCCGAAGGTGGCCACGACGCTCGAGGGGACCGGGAGGAGGAGATCGGCGGCGAGCACGCCGGTCACCAGCGCCGCGAGCACCGGCGCCGGCGGCGGCGGCTCGAGCCAACCGGCCACGATCCGGTCGAGCCGCGTTCCGAAGAGAAGAAAGGGCACCAGCGGCACGAGGATCGCGACGAGTGCGAAAAGCAGCAGCAGACGCGTGGCGCGGCGCATGGCGCTATCCTGCTGCGGAGAGGAGCGCCTGTGCGGCGATGTCGACGCCGGTCGAGCGGCTCCAGGCGTCGAGGAGGCGGCGGAAGACCGGGCCGGGGCGGCCGTCGCCGACGGGGCGGCCGTCGAAGCGGGCGACCGGAAGGATGCAATTGGGCGTGCTCGTGAGGAAGATCTCCTCGGCGGCGGCCAGGTCGTGGGCCCGGAGCGTCGTCTCGCGCCAGGGGATGCCCTCGGTCTCCGCGAGCTCGCGGGTGTGCGCGAGGCTGATCCCGGAGAGCGCCTCGCCCGGAGGGGGCGTGAGGATCTCGCCGCGGCGGAGGATCGCCACGTTGGCGGTGGAGGTCTCGCTGACGCGGCCGTCGGCATGGCAAAGCAGCGCCCGCGCGCCCGGCTCGGCGGCGCGGGCCTCGCGGTCGGCGAGGTGGTAGTGCATCCGGCTGCGGCACTTGAGCTCGAGCGGCCAGCAGCCAGCCGGCACCTGTTCGACGCCGACGGTGCGGAGCGACACGCCCGCTTCGTACGCCGCGGCCCACGAGCGGAAGGCGAGCGGGAAGGCATGGACCACGACGCGCGGCTGGCCGGGGCGGCCGCCGTGCTGCGCGGGGAGGTCGCCCGGCGTGGCGAAGAGGATCACGCCGAGATCGCCGCCGGTCGGCGCCGCGAGCGCCGCGTAGGACCGTGCGGCGACGGAGTCCGCGGCGGCGAGGATCTCGTCGATCGGCGGGAGCGGCGCCGTGCCCACCAGATCGATCGAGCGGAGGAAACGCTCGGCGTGGTCGCCGGGGCGGAAGAGCCTGCCGCGAAAGGTCCGCAGCTGTTCGGTGACGGTCGTGCCGAGGACGAATCCGGCGTCGCCGACGGGGATCGTCGCCTCGGCGGCGGGAACGAACCGCCCGTCGATCCAGGCGACGGGGCCGGCCGGAAGGCGGTCGTGTGGACGGGAGCCTTGCAACGCTGCACCGTCGCATGCCGGCGGAGGGTCGTGCCGGCGGAGGGCCGGACGCGTGCCGGACGGGCCCGGAGGCCGAACGAGGCGCCCGTGCGAATCGCCGAAGTGGAGGATAGGGGATTCGAACCCCTGACCTTCTGGCTGCCAGCCAGACGCTCTCCCAATTGAGCTAATCCCCCGGTTGTGTGCGAAGTGGCTGCACGCCGGGCGCCGCCGCGGGCAAAAATGCCCCGGAAGCACCCTTGGAAACTATCGCCCGCTTGCGGGAATGTCAACGCGAAGCGACTGTTTGCAGGGGATTTCCCAGACCCATCCTGTTTTTCGCGCCATGTCCTCCGCTCGCCCGTTTCCGCCGCGCCGCTCCATCCCCCCCGGCGCCGCCGCCATGTCCGGAAGCGCTCCCGGCGCCGCGGGATCGGGGCTGAGCGGCGCACCTGCCGACGGGAGCGGGCGGGGTGAGCTGGGGGCCGCGGGGAGGAGCGTGGCCACCGTCTGCCTGATCGTGGTGCTCGCGGGCCTCGGGCTGGCGGTGGCGACGAACTCCTCGAGCGGTTCGTCGGCGCTGCTGCGCGTGCTCCATGGCCGGCTGTTCTCCCCCTGGATGACGCCCTTGTGGCTCGACCTCGGCCACGACACCCGACTCACCTACGGCCTCCCCGAGGATGCCGACCACTTCCTCGAGATCGCGCCGGCGGCCGGCTCGGCTCGGGGCACGCGCGTGCCGGCGGAGGGGGACCGCAGCGGACAGGCGGCGCGGTGGCGGAGGCTCGCGCGGGCCGCCGCGCTCGCCGAGGAGGAGGGGGCCGACCGCGCGGGGATCCTCTCCACGGCGATCGGCGCCGGGCTCCTCGACGCGGCCGGCGAGGAGGACGTCGTCGTGCGCTTCATGCGCGCGATCCCGCCGGAGCGCGAGCTCGCCGGTCACTCGCCGCGCGTCGAGACGATCCACCAGGGGCGGGTGCGGCGCGTCGATGGCGAGATCCAATGGATCCCGCTGCCCCCGGCCGAGGAAGTCGCGCCGCTGGTCCGGGGCGACGGGGAGGCGGGCCGATGAACCCCACGCCGCGCTTCGCCGACGACGTCGCCGCCGCCTGGAACCGCTTCTGGTTCCCCCCCGCGACCGCCCGCAGGCTCGCTCCGGTGCGCGTCCTCGCCGGGCTCCTGGGGATGCTCCTGGCCTGGACCTGGCTCGACGATCTCGACGTCTGGTTCGGCCCCGGGGGGATGGTGTCGGGCGACGTCATCGACGGATGGCGGTCGGGATGGGCGGTCTCGGCGTTCGATGCCGTGGCCGGGCCGACGGGGCTGCGGGTGCTGTTCGCCGTCGGCGTCGTGGCCTTCGCGCTCCTCGCCGCGGGGGCGGCGACGCCGGCGGCGGCGCCGATCGCGGCCCTGTTCCACGCCTCGCTCCTCCACCGCGGGCCGATGCTCGCCGGGCCGGCCGACGACGTCCTCGCCGTGATCCTCTGGTGCCTGGTCGTCGGCCGCTCCGGCGACGCGCTCTCTCTCGACCGGATGATCGCCGACCGATCCGGGCGGAGCGTCGGACCGTCGTGGAGAAACCGGACCGCCCTCGGGCTCCTTCGCGTCCATGCCTCGGTGCTCGCGGCCGCCGCGGCGCTGTCGCAGCTCAAGGGGGACGTGTGGTGGAACGGCTCCGCCGCCTGGCACCTCGCCGCGCGCGAGGGCTCGCGGCTCGACGTCGCCGGGGCCCTGGCCGGCTCCGAATACCTCACGAACCTCCTCACGCACGCGATTCCGCTGTTCGAGATCGGCTTCGCCGCCGCCGTCTGGCCGCGGCGCTTTCGCCGCGCGGCGGCGATCGCCGGCATCGTCGGCTGGCCGCTGGTGGGCCTGCTCGCCGGAGAGCCGGCGTGGGGGGGGGCGATGGCGATCCTGGCGCTGGCGTGCCTGCCGGGGGACGACGAGGCGTAGGCTCGGGCACGGGGCGCCGATCAGGCGTCGCCCTCGGCGACTGACTGTCCCTCGCCGTCCGCGAGGAGGCGCTCGAAGGCCGCTTCGTCGATCACCGCGACGCCGAGCTTCTCCGCCTTGGCGAGCTTGCTGCCGGCCTCCTTGCCGGCGACGACCCAGTCGGTCTTCTTCGACACGCTCGACGACGCGCGCCCGCCGGCACGGCGGATCGCCTCCTCGGCCTGTTCGCGCGAGAAGCGGTCGAGCGTGCCGGTGACGACGAGCGTCTTGCCCACCAGCGGCCCCGCCTCCGCCGGGGCGCTGCCCGCCGGGGCCTCGAGCGACACGCCGACGCCGCGCAGATCCTCGATCACGCGCCGGCCCCAGTCGTCGTGGAGCCAGCCATGGACGCTCTCGGCGATCACCGGGCCGATCTCCTCGACCGCGGAGAGCTCCTCGACGCCGGCGGCGGCGAGCCGGTCGACGGTGCCGAAGCGCGCCGCGAGGATGCTCGCCACGCGCGGGCCGACGTGGCGGATGCCGAGGCCGTTCAAGAGCCGGGCCAGGCCGCGCGAGCGGCTCTCGTCGATTCCCTTGACGAGGTTCTCGGCCGACTTCTCCCCCATCCGTTCCAGGGGCACGAGCTTCGCGACATCGAGCCTGTAGAGATCGGCGTAGTCCTTCACCAGGCCCGTGGCCACGAGCTGCTCGACGAGCTTGTCCCCCAGCCCCTCGATGTCCATCGCGCCGCGCGAGGCGAAGAACCGCAGCCGCTCGCGGACCCGTGCCGGGCAGGCGACGTTCGGACAGCGGAGGTAGACGCCTTCGGCGTCGCGGACGATGCCCGTGCCGCACTCGGGGCACTCCGTCGGCGGCGACCAGGGGGGAAGGTCTCCCTCCCGCAGGTGCCGCTCGACGCGGACGACGTGCGGGATCACCTTTCCGGCCTTCTCCACGACGACGACGTCCCCTTCGCGGATGTCCTTCCGCGCCACCTCGTCGGCGTTGTGGAGGCTCGCGCGGCGGACGATCGTGCCGGCGAGCTCCACCGGCTCGAGGTCCGCCACCGGGGTCACCGTCCCGCCGCGGCCCACCTGGACGCGGATCCGGGCGAGCGTCGTGGTGGCCTCGTACTTCTCGAACTTCCAGGCGATCGCCCAGCGCGGCGTCTTGGACGTCGCCCCCGCCTCGGCCTGCTGGGCGAAGTCGTCCACCTTGACGACGAAGCCGTCGACTTCGAAGTCGAGCGAGTGCAGCTCCTCGATGAGCGTGGTGCCGCGGTCGACGAGGGCCTCGATCGACGCGAAGCGCCCGCCGCCGGGGGCCACGGGGAGGCCGGCACCGCGCGCCCACTCGAAGAGCGCCGTCTGCGAGCCGATTCCCAATGCCCCGGCGTCGCCGATGCCGTGACAGAAGAAGCGCAAGGGGCGCGTGGCACACTCGCGCGGATCGAGGAGGCGGATGCTGCCGGCGGTGACGTTGCGGGTGTTGGCGTAGGGGGCCTGCCCCGCGCGGGCCTGGCGCTCGTTGAGCGCGACGAGATCGGAATTGGCCATGTAGACCTCGCCGCGGATCTCGACGGAGTCCGGCGGAGCCTCGAGGGCGAGCCGCAGCGGCAGGTCGCGGATGGTGCGCGCGTTGTGGGTCACGTCGTCGCCGACCGTGCCGTTGCCGCGCGTGGCGGCCAGGGCGAGCGATCCCCGCTCGTAGGTCACGCTCACCGCCACGCCGTCGATCTTGAGCTCGAGGACCCAGGCGGGGGGATTCGGGTCGCCGGAGTCGGCGAGGAGCTTCTCCACGCGCCGCGCCCATTTGACGAGATCGTCGGCGGAGTAGGTGTTCTCCATCGACAGCATGGGGATCGCGTGCCGCACCGGAACGAGCCCCTCGAGCGCCGCCCCGCCGACGCGTTGCGTCGGGCTGTCGGGGGTGACGAGCTCGGGATGGCGGCTCTCGAGCTCGCGGAGCTCCTCGAGGAGCCGGTCGTAGGCGAGGTCGGAGATCTCCGGCGCCGCCTCGACGTGGTACTTGCGGTCGTGGTGGCGGACGAGGTCGCGGAGCTCCGCGATGCGGCGGGCGTCGCGCGTGCTCACGGCCCGGCCCCGCCGTCGTCCCCTTCACGGCGGCGCTTCTCGCGCATCGCCTTCCGCACCTCGCGGTGCCCCATCTCGTCGACGGCGATCGAGCCGAAGGTGGCCACGGCCAACAGCGCCAGCTCCACCACCAGCGCCGTCGTGCCGTGGCGGGCGAGGAGCCTGTCGAAGGCCTGCGGGGGGGCGTGCGGCTTCGCCGCGCTGACGCCGCGGAGCACCGAGACGCAGAAGGCGCTGGCGGTGATCGTGAAGGCGATGCCGACGATCCCCAGGAGCACGGTGAACGGATTGGGGCGCTTGCGTCGCATGGCGGAAGTATAGCCCCGGGCCGCTCCCGCGGCGGGCTAGCAGGCCGCGCGGCGACGCGACTGCCGGAGGACCGCGCCGGCCGCGGCCACGACCTCGTCGACGCCGATCCCGGCCATGGCGCGCGAGTCGGTCTTCCGCTCGCGCCACGGGGGGCGCACTTCCGGCGGCGGCTCCACCGTGGCGTGGCCGTCGCCCCAGGGGCCGTTGCGCGTGGCGGGCACCGGACCGAAGAGGCCGACGCAGGGGGTGCCGACCGCCGCGGCCAAGTGGAGAGGGCCGGTGTCGGAGGAGATGAAGAGGTCGGCGAGCCGGCAGAGCTCGGCGAGCTCCTGGAGCGACGTCTGCGGGGCGAGCGTGGCGCCCGAGGCCTCGACGATCCGCTCGGCGGCGGCCTGCTCCGCCTTCCCTCCCCAGACGACGATCGTGCGCCGGCCCTGTTCCTGGGCGAGACGCCGCGCCACCGCCGCGAAGCGGTCCTCGGCCCACAGCTTCGACGGCCAGCCGGCGCCGGGATTGACGATCACCGGGGGGAGGCCGTCACCGAGCGCGGTGACGAACCTCCTCATCCGCGCCGCCGGCAGCGGCCAGGAGGGCATCGCGAAGGAGGGCATGCCGGGCGCGACGCCGAGGGCGGAGACGAGGGCGAGGTTGCGCTCCACGACGTGCGCGGCGTCGGAGGGAACGCGGCAGGTGGTGGCCAGCCACGACCCCTCGCGGGCGTCGGCGCCGGCCGGCCCGATGCGCACCGGCGCCGCCGAGAGCAGCGTCACGATCGCGCTCTTGCAGAGCCCCTGCATGTCGATCGTCACGTCGGGAGCGAAGGCACGCAGCTCGCGGCGGAGGCGGAGCCATTCGCCGCCGCGCTTCGCCCAGCCGCGCGGCAGACGGAAGATCCGGTCGATCGCCCGGTGGCCGTCGAGGAGGTCGGCGGTGCGGCCCTCGACCACCCAGCCGATCTCGGCGCGGGGGAACGCCCGCCGCAGCGCCACCGCGACCGGGATGCCGTGCAGGACATCCCCGATGGCGGAGAGTTTCACGAGCAGGACCGAGCGCGGCGACGGCATGGGGGGAGGGCCTCCTGAGCGGGGACTCTCCCAGGAACCGGCCGCGGGGGGCAAGGCCGTTTCGGCCGCGGAATCAGCCCCCGGCGTCGAGGCAGGCCAGCTCGCACATCACCGCCTGGGCCACCTGCGAGGGGCAGCTCCAGACGAGGAACAGCATCGCCTCGCGCACGCCGCGTTCCGCCGGATGGCCGGCGGTGAAGCCGGCCCCCTTCGAGGCCACCAGCGCCGCCTGCGACGCCCGGACGACGAGGCCGTTGGCGGCCTTGCGCAGTTCGTCGCGCTGGCCCGGTGACGAGTCGACCGCCGCCGCAGCCATCCGTGAGGCGAGGGCGTCGGTCTCGGCGGCGAACCCGTCGGCGATCCGCCCGAGGTCGCCACGCGCCGCGGCCTCGTGGCGGAGGAGGTCGATCGAGGAGCGGGTGGCCCCCAGGGCGAGGCTCGTGGTCGCCAGTCCCCCGGCCCGGGCCGCGGGGGGCCCCGCGGGGTGGATCGCCGCCGCCGGCTCGACGCCGTCGAAGGCGACGCGCGAGGTCCGCGCGGCGGAGAGGGCGAGGAGCTCCATGGGGGGATCGATCGACAATCCCGGGGCCCCCGTGCGGACGACGAAGAACACCGGCGCCCCGTCGTCGGCGACGGCGCCGGTCACGATCGAGTCGACCGAGTCGGCGCCGGTCACCCAGGGGCAGACGCCGTCGAGCCACCAGGAAGCGCCGCGGCGCGTCGCGCGGAGCGCGGGAGCGCCGAGGTGCTGGCGGCTGGTGGTGAGCTGCGCGATGCCGACGGTCGTCGTCTCCTCGCCGCGTGCGAGCCGGGGGAGGAGCTCCGCGCGGAGCGAGTCCTCGCCCGAGGCGACGAGCCGGCAGGCGCTCGCCCACTGCGTGAGCGCCAGGGCCGTCGTCAGGCAGGCGCGGGCGACCTCGGCGAGCGCGGCGAGGATCGCCCCCTCGCCGGCGCCGGTGCCGCCGCATCCCGGCGGCACGAACCCCGCCAGGAGTCCGGAGTCGGCCAGGGCCCCGAAGGCGCCGCTCTCCCAGGGGCCGACTCGCCGCGTCTGCGGCGCGAGGCTCTCGAGCCGCGCGCGGAGCGCCGAGAGACGGTCGATGTCGGGTGCGGCGGCGCCGGTGGGGAACATGCCTGCAGTGTAGGCCCACGGGGGCGGTTTTCCTCGTCGGCCCCGCCGTGGGTATACTCCCGGTCCTTCTGGCCGGTGCCCACCCACGTCCTTCCCGCCCGTTCGTCCGGTCCGCGAGCGATCCGCCACGGCTCGGACTCCCACCCCGGATCGCTCCAGGAGCCTGCCATGAGCCAGCCCGAGGATCTCCGTGCGCCCGCCGCCCCGGCCCCGAGGTCGCCAGCCTCCAATCCCCCGCCGCTGCGGCTGCTCGAGCTCTCGCCGCAGAACGTCTACGACAAGTGCCAGGCGCTGGCCCGCAATCTGTGGTGGAGCTGGCATCCGGAGGTGGCGGACATCTTCCGCGAGCTCGATCCGGTCCGCTTCCGCCAGCTCGACCACAACCCGATCACCCTCCTGGCCGAGTTCACCCCCGAGCGCCTCGAGGCCCGCGCGGCCGAGCTCGTCCTCCACAGCCGGATCAACCAGGCCTACCGGAGGATGAAGGAGTACCTCGCCGCCGAGAACACCTGGAGCGACGTCCACGCCGGCGTCCTCGGGTCGAAGCCGGTGGTCTATTTCTCGGCCGAGTTCGGGATCCACGAATCGGTGCCGATCTATTCCGGCGGCCTGGGCGTGCTTTCGGGCGACCACGTGAAGAGCGCCAGCGGCCTGGGCATTCCGCTGGTGGCCGTGGGCCTGTTCTACAAGCAGGGCTACTTCAAGCAGCATCTCGACCTCGACGGCTACCAGCACGAGGAATATCTCCAGTCGCGCGTCGAGGCGCTTCCGCTCGAGCCGGCGATCGGCACCGACGGCCAGCCGCTCTCGGTGGCCATCGACACCCGCTCCGGGCAGATCCGGGCGAAGGTCTGGAGGATGGCGGTGGGGCGGGTGAGCCTCTACCTCCTCGACACCGACGTCGACGGCAACACCCCCGAGGACCGGGAGCTCACCAGCCGGCTCTACGGCGGCGACAGCCGGGTCCGCATCCGCCAGGAGCTGCTCCTGGGGGTCGGCGGCGTCCGCGCCATCCGCGGCCTGGGCATCGTGCCGGGCGTCTATCACTTGAACGAGGGCCATTCCGTCTTCGCCACGCTCGAGGCGGTGCGCGTCCGCATGGACCGTGACGGCTACTCCTTCGACGACGCGGTGCGGAAGGTGGCCCGGCAGACGGTGTTCACGACGCACACCCCGGTTCCGGCCGGACACGACCGCTTCGACGGTGGCCTGATGGAGGAGCACCTGGGGCCGATGCGCGACGCCCTGGGCATCTCGCACGACCACCTCATGAGCCTCGGCCGCGTCGATCCGGCCAACCACGGCGAGCCGTTCTGCATGACGGTGCTGGGGCTGAAGATGTCGCGCCGGGCCAATGCCGTCAGCGCCCTCCACGGCCACGTCAGCCGGCGCATGTGGAAGGACCTGTGGGGTTCGCGCGTCGAGGAGGAGGTGCCGATCGGGCACATCACCAACGGCGTCCACGTGCCGAGCTGGCTCTCGGCGCAGATGCTCGACCTCTACGACCGCCTCTTCCCGGCGGGGTGGTTCAAGCGGATGGGCGAGCCCGACGTGTGGCAGAAGATCCACGAGTGCGATCCCGGCGAGCTGTGGGAGACGCACTACGCGCTCAAGAACCTCCTCCTCCAGTTCGTCAGGCGCCGTCTCGCCCGGCAGTGCCGGCGCCGGGGGGAGTGCGACGAGGCGACCGAAGCCGCGCGGACGGCGCTCGACCCGAACGTCCTCACGATCGGCTTCGCGCGTCGCTTCGCCACCTACAAGCGGGCCGACCTGGTCCTCGGCGAGCTCGACAAGATGGCGGCGCTGGTCAGCAATCCCGACCGCCCGATCCAGCTGATCTTCGCCGGCAAGGCGCATCCCGCCGACGAGCCGGGCAAGGGGCTGATCCGCAAGATCGCCAACCTCCGCCACGATCCGCGCTTCGCCGGCCGCGTCGTCTTCGTGGAGGACTACGACATCAACGTCTGCCGCCACCTGATCCAGGGCGTCGACGTGTGGCTCAACAACCCGCGCCGCCCGCTCGAGGCCTCCGGCACCAGCGGCCAGAAGGTGGTCTTGAACGGCGGCCTCAACTGCTCGATCCTCGACGGCTGGTGGGCCGAGGCCTACGACGGCCGCAACGGCTTCGCCATCGGCCGCGGCGAGACGCACGCCGACCCGGCCGTCACCGACGCCCGCGACGCGGCGTCGCTGTACGACGTGCTCGAGAAGGAAGTCATCCCGCTGTTCTACGAGCGCGACGCCGACGGCCTGCCGCGGACCTGGATCAAGATGATGATGAACTCGATCGCGTCGCTGGCATGGCGCTTCAGTTCGCACCGCATGGTGATGGACTACGCCCGTGCCTGCTACGTCCCCGCCGCCGGCGGCGTCTCGTGCGACATGCACGCCCGCTGAGCGGAGTCCGCGGGCTCATTCCGACTTCCTG
>CAWUOA010000092.1:0-10559 GCA_963923225.1 uncultured Planctomycetaceae bacterium | reverse complement strand
GGGATCGGGGGCGTGCCGCCGGCCTGCGTGCAGACGAACGCGGCCACCCGTTCGGCGTGGGCGTGGAACTTGTGGAGGGGCCATCCGGCGAGGAGGCCGAGGGTCACTGCGGCGGTGAAGGCGTCGCCGGCGCCGACGGTGTCGACGACGTCGACCGGGGTGCCGGGGAGGTCGCTCGCGCGGCCGTCGGCAGTGACCAGGAGCGACCCCTTCGCGCCGCGGGTGAGGGCGGCGAGGCGGAGGCCGTGGCGATCGACGAGCCCGCGGAGGATCCGCTCCGGAGGGCCGGAGAGGCCGAGGATCTCCGCCACGACCGGCAGCTCGTCGTCGTTGCACTTCACGACATCGGTGAACGGCATCGACTCCCGCACCACGTCGGGCGTCCAGAAGGGGGGCCGGAGGTTGATGTCGAGGATCCGCAGGGCGGGGGAGGGGAGGGCGCCGAGGAAGCGGCGGATCGTGGCCAGTGACTCTTTCCCGCGCTGGCCGAGCGTGCCGAAGCACACGGCCGAGGTCTCGCCGGCGAGACGCTCGAGCGAGTCGCTCCAGGGAACGGCGTCCCAGGCGCAGTCGGGGGCGAAGACGTACGACGCATGGCCGCCCGAGTCGAGCGTCACGTCGACCCGGCCGGTGGGCTTCCCGAGAACCGCCACCGCGGAGACGTCGACGCCGCGCGCGCCGAACTCGCCGAGGGCCCGGCGGCCGAGATCGTCGTCGCCGACGGCGCCGGCCATCGCGACCCGCGCCGTGGTGCCGGCGAGGCCCGCGGCGGAACAGGCGAAGTTCGCAGGCGCTCCGCCGAACTTCGCCCCGTCGGGGAAGACGTCCCAGAGGATCTCGCCGAGGCCGACGACGACAGGCTTCGGGGCTGCCGTGGGCCCGCTCACGACTTCCTCGACCAGCCGGTGCCGTCGGCGCGGTCCTCGAGGACGATCCCCGCCGCGGTGAGTTTGTTGCGGACGAGATCGGCCGTGGCGAAGTCCTTCGCCTTGCGGGCGTTGGCCCGGATCTCGATGACCAGCTCCATGAGCTTGCCGACGAGATCGTCGTCGCCTCCGCTGCTCGCCTTCGGCTCGGTGAGGAAGAGTCCCAGCACGGCGGTCAGCTCGCGGAACACCTCCATCATCGCCCCGAGCGTGGCGGCGTCGGCCGGGGAGGCCTGCTTCTCCATCCCCTGCTGGTCGATGAACTTGTTGACGGTGCGGACGAGGTCGAAGAGGGCCGCCATGGCGCCGGCGGTGTTGAAATCGTCGTCCATCGCCTCGAGGAACCGCTGCCGGAGGGCGGCCACCTCGGGGCCTGCCGCCGCGACGGCGGCGTCTCCGGCCCGCCTGTCGCGCGGTGCGATCGCCCAGAACTTCCTCCCCGAGAGCCGTTCGTAGCGGGCGAAAAGCCGCTCGAAGGCCTCCATCGCGCGGGCGCTCTCGCCGAGCGGCTCCTCGCCGAAGGCGATCGGGCTGCGGTAGTGGGTGGAGAGGAGGAGGAAGCGGATCGCCTCGGGGCGGTGCCGGGCGAGCAGGTTCTTGAACGGCTCGGCGCCGGTCGACTTGCTGATCTTGGTCGCCGTCTGGGCGGCGACGTCGTCGGCCCCCTCCGTGCCACGGGGCCGTCCGCCGACCTTCCCGGCGGCCCCGGCGGCCTGCATGAGGCCGTTGTGCATCCAGTAGGTGGCCATCGGCTTGTCGTGGAGCGACTCGCTCTGCGCGATCTCGTTCTCGTGGTGCGGGAAGACGAGATCGAGCCCACCGCCGTGGATGTCGAAGTGTTCGCCGAGGATCGCCCGCGACATCGCCGAGCACTCGATGTGCCAGCCGGGCCGGCCCGGCCCCCAGGGGCTCTCCCAGGCGGGCTCGCCGGCCTTGGCCTTCTTCCACAGCGCGAAGTCGGCGGCGGATCGCTTCCGCTCGGCGGTCGAGCCCCCCTCGCCCTGCATCGCCTCGACGGTGCGGTTGGTGAGCTTGCCGTAGTCGGGGTCCTTGGTGACGTCGAAATAGACGTCGCCGTCGGAGGCGTAGGCGTGGCCCTTGTCGACGAGGCCCTCGATGAAGGCGATGATCGTGCCGATGTGCTCGGTGGCCTTCGGCATGTGGTCGATCTGGGTCACGCCGAGGGCCGCGAGATTGTCGAGGTAGTCCCGCGTCATCTCCGCGGCGAGCTTCTCCATCGTCGTGCCGCGGGCGGCGCTCTCGGCGATGATCTTGTCGTCGACGTCGGTGACGTTGACCACCCAGGTCACCTTCCAGCCGGAGTAGGCGAGGTGTCGCTTGACGGTGTCGAAGATCACCGGGCCGACCATGTGGCCGATGTGGCTCGGCTTGTAGACCGTCGGTCCGCAGAGATACATCCCCACCTCGCCGGGGCGCACCGTCTCGAGCGCCTGCTTCCGCCGCGTCAGCGTGCTGTAGACCTCGATCTTCGGCCGGCCGGCCGCGTCCGTCGCCATGCTTCCTCCCTGCGTCAACGATCGTCCTCGATCAGCACCACGCACTCGGCGCCGATGGCGAGCTCCTCGCCGATCGGCCCCACCTTCTCGCCCGTCTTGGCCTTGAGCCACACCCGCTCCTCGTCGATCGCGAGGATCTCGGCGAGGCGGCGGCGGATCGCCGGCCGGTGCGGGAGGATTTTGGGCCGCTGGGCGAAGATCACGCAATCCAGGTTCACGATCCGCCATCCGGCCTCCGCCACCCGGTCGCGCGCGGCGCGGAGCATCTCCGCCGAATCGCGGCCGCGGTTGGCCGGGTCGGTGTCGGGGAAGAGCTCGCCGATGTCCCCCAGCCCGGCGGCGCCGAGGATGGCGTCGGTGACGGCGTGGAGGAGGACGTCGGCGTCGCTGTGGCCCAGCGCCATCCGGTCGTGGGGGATGACCAGGCCGCCGAGGACCAGCCCCGTGCCGGGGCCGAGGCGATGGGTGTCGTGGCCGAGGCCGACGCGGATCATGGCGGGGTCGCTCCGGGGAACCGACCTTTTTCCCCTATACTCCCGCGATGCACAACTCCAGTCAGTCCCCCGCGCGCGGAGAACCCGACGGCGCCGTGATCCGCGTCGAGGGGCTGGCCAAGGAATACCGGGTCTTCGACAAGCCGGAGGGGCTCGGCGCGAGCATCCGGGGGCTCTTCCGACGCACGAGCCGCACCGTCGAGGCCCTCCGCGGCGTCGATCTCTCCGTGGGCCGCGGCGAGTTCGTCGCCATGCTCGGCCCCAACGGCGCCGGCAAGACGACGTTTCTCAAGCTCCTCTCCGGCATCATCACCCCCACGCGGGGCACGGCCACCGTCCTCGGCCACGTCCCCTGGGAGCGGAGCGACGACTTCCGCCGCCGTTTCGCGCTGGTGATGGGACAGCGGAACCAGCTGTGGTGGGATCTCCCCGCCGCCGAGAGCTTCCGCCTCCACAAGGAGATCTACCGCATCGACACCCCCCGCTTCGAGCGGACGCGGGACGAACTGGTGGAGCTCCTCGGCGTGGGCAAGCTCCTCCTGCGGCCGGTGCGCGACCTCTCCCTGGGGGAGCGGATGAAGCTCGAACTCGTGGCGGCGCTGCTCCACGAGCCGGAGGTGCTGTTCCTCGACGAGCCGACGATCGGCCTCGACGTCGTGGCACAGCACGCGCTGCACCGCTTCCTGGCCGAGGTCCAGGCGAGCCGGCAGATGACGGTGATCCTCACGACGCACTACATGAAGGACGTCGCGGCGCTGTGCAAGCGGCTCGTCGTGGTCACGCAGGGCAGCATCCTCTACGACGGCTCGCTCGATCAGATCGTCGACCGCTTCACCTCCCACAAGATCGTGACCCTCGACCTCGACGAGGCCCCCGATCCCGCGGCCGTGGCCCGCTTCGGCTTCCCCTGCGAGATCCGCGGCCCGCAGGTGGTCCTGCGCATCGACCGCGCGCGGATCTCCGAGGCCCTGCCGCGGATCCTCGCGGGCACCGGCGTCCGCGACGTGTCGGTGGAGGACGTGCCGCTCGAGGAGATCGTGGCCGAGCTTTTCCGCGGCGGCTCGGCCGGGGAGGCGGGCCGATGAGCGCCGCCGCCGACGAGGGCTGGCTCGCCCGCCGCCGGCACGCCCTGCGCGTGTGGTGGACGATGCTCGTGATCTCGCTCGAGGAGCGCCTCGCCTACCGGGGCGATTTCATCCTCGGCACGGCGATGCGCTTCCTTCCGATCGTGACGCAGGTCTTCCTCTGGACCGCCGTCTTCGGCGCCACCCGCTCCGGCGACATCGCCGGCTACTCCCGCAACGACATCGTCGCCTACTACCTCCTGACGATGGTCTCGCGGGCCTTCTCCAGCATGCCGGGGCTCGCCGGGGGCATCGCCCGCGGCATCCGCGACGGCTCGGTGAAGAAGTACCTCGTCCAGC
Source organism: uncultured Planctomycetaceae bacterium (assembly GCA_963923225.1). Lineage (GTDB taxonomy): Bacteria > Planctomycetota > Planctomycetia > Pirellulales > UBA1268 > QWOP01. Next base: position 6,198 of record CAWUOA010000092.1, on the reverse strand, counting down.
CGGTCGACTACGTCGGGTTTCTCCTCGCCGCCCGCGTGGCCCACAAGCTCGTCTACTACGCCGTCGCTCTGATCCCCTTCGCGGCGGTGTTCTTCGTCTGCCGCGGCTTCTTCCCGCCCCTCCCCGACGCCCCCACGATCCTCGCGTTCCTGGTCTCGCTGGTGCTGTCGTTCCTCCTCGGCTTCTTCATGGAGGCCACGCTCGGCATGCTCGGCTTCTGGTTCCTCGAGGTGTCGAGCATCGTCTTCGCCTACATGCTCGTGCAGTACCTCCTCTCGGGGCACATGTTCCCGCTCGACATGCTCGCCGGGATCCCCACCGGGGTTCCCGGCGTCAGCGTGGCGAGCCTCGTCCGCTTCCTCCCCTTCGAGTACACCGCCTACTTCCCCGCCGCGGTGTGGCTGGGGAAGGTGAAGGGGGCGGAGCTCGTGCGGTCGCTGATGGTGGAGGCGGCGTGGGTGGCGATCTTCGCCGTGGCCTGCCGGATCGCCTGGAAACGCGGCACGAGGCGCTACAGCGCCTTCGGAGGCTGACATGGGCCGCTACGTCACGATCTTCGCCACCTTCGCCCGGGCGTGCCTGGTGCGTGACATGACCTTCCGGGCGAACTTCGTCCTGGAGTGCGTGACGAGCCTGGGATGGATGGCGATGAACCTCGCCTTCTACCTGCTCGTCTTCACCTTCACCCCCGAGATCGGCCGCGGCACCGGCTGGACACGTGAGCCGTTCTTCGCCTTCGTGGCCACCGGGCTGATCATCAACTCGATCGTCCAGGCGCTGTTCATGCCGAGCGCCGAGGAGCTCACGGAGATGGTCCGCACCGGCGGTCTCGACGCCGTCCTCGTCCGGCCGCTCGACGCCCAGTTCCTCCTCTCGATGCACCGCATCGACTTTTCCGCCTTCGCCAACGGGCTGGTCGGCGTCGGCCTCCTCGCCTGGTCGATCCCGCGGCTGCCGACGCCCCCGTCGCCGGCGGCGCTCCTCCTCTATCCGCTCCTGGTCTGCTGCGGGGTGGCGATCCTCTATTCGCTCGTGATCATGCTCGCGGCCGCCACGATCCTCCTCGGCCGCAACCAGAGCCTCTACGACTTCTGGTTCTATCTGACGAACTTCTCCCGCTACCCCGCCGAGATCTATTCCGGCCCCTGGGGCGGACCGCTGCGGGCCCTGTGCACCTTCGTGATCCCGATCCTCCTGGTGGTCAACGTGCCGGCGAGCGTCGTGGCCCGTCCGCTCGAGGGGCGCGGATGGGGGATGGTGATCGGGGCGATCGTCGCGGCGATCGTGTCGCTCGTGCTCTCGCGCGTCGTCTTCCAGACGGCGCTGGCCCGTTACCGCAGCGCCTCGAGCTGACGCGCCTCCGGCCGGGGCAGGGGGGCGATCGGCGGAAGCTGGCGGGGCAGCGGCCGCGGGGGACGCGGATCGTGCCAGCGCTCCCGCGGCTCGGGAGCCGCCGCATCCAGCGCCGTCCCCACCCGCCGCCGGAGAGACACCAGCGCCCCGTGCACCCCGGCGGGGAAGCCCATCCCTCCGGCGTCGGCCTCCGAGCGCTTCTCGGTGCGGGCCTGGAGGTTCGGGTCGGCGGCGATCGCGGCGGCGAGCGCTTCCCTCCCGCCGCCATCGAGCGCGGCGAGGATCGTCAGGTACTCCACGAGCTGCTGGCCGCTCCGCAGGCACTTGAGCCGGAGGCTCGGCACGGGGCCGGTCTCCGTGGGATAGAGCAGCGCCAGGGGATCGGGCTCCGTCCAGCTCTCGGGCCGGCCGATCGCGTTCCAGGGGACGACCCCGTCGGCGCCGAGGAGCCAGGCCTCCACGCACCATGCCGCCAGGGCGGCGCTGTCGGTGCCGGGCCGGTTGGCCTCTCCGTAGAGGCTCACGAACACGGGCTGGCGCCGCTTCCGCGCCGCGACCGCCGCGGCATGTTCGCGCAGGCTGCCGCTGATCACCTCTTCGGTCGTCACGCCGTCGAGGAGATCACGCTGCCACTGGGGGCGGGAAATGTCGGCCCGGAAGGCGAGCGACGCGTGCGGGTGGCGGGCGGCGCCGGCCCAGAACTCGAGCCCGAAGCGGCGCAGGGCCCAGAAGTCCTGCGTGTTGGACGGCTCGTCGAAGACCCACGCCGCCGACGACTTCTCCCACCGGTCCTGCTTGTGGGTCAGCTTGTTGTTGAGGAAGCACTCGAAGAGGGTGTCGCGCCAGCCCCGCTCCTCGACGTGGGCCGCGATCTTCTCCGCCGCCCCGCGGAAGCCCTCCCAGTAGGCGTCGTCGTAGGCCTTCTCGACCCAGTAGCCGCCACGGAAGTGGCGCTCGTGATCGACCGGCCAGTTCTCGTTGAGCGGCAGATAGAACACCTCCACCGGCACAGGTCCCCGCGGCAGGTCGGCGAACGCCGAGCCGTCGAGGACCGCGCCGTGGCGGGCATCCCAGGCCCGCCAGTCCCAGCGGCCGTCGGCATCGATCGTCGGCGGCCCGTCGACCCGCCCGCGCCAGTTGTAGCGCAGCACGTCGAGGGTGCAGCGGTGGGCGTGGCCGAGGCGGTACCAGGCCGTCTCGTCGCCGGCGGGGAGGCCGTAGGCGTTGAGCTGCGGGATGAACGACAGCCGGTTCGGGAGCGTGAAGCGCCACACCGTGAGCCGCCCCTCGATCCGCCGCCCCGCCACCTCGAGAACGATGGGGTGGACGCCGGCCGGCGCGTCGGCCGGGATGTGGAACTCGACGAAGGTGTGGGCCGGCGCGGGGGTGCCGGGCGGGGGCTTCGCCGCTCCCGCTCCCACCGGCAGAAGCGGATCGACGATGCCCGCCACCTCGGCCGCGGCGCAGCGCGTCACCCGAGCGGGCCCCGCGGCCACGGCGACCTCCTCGGGAGGCGCGGGGACCAGAAAGCCGATCGTCTCCCCCCGGGCGGCGGCCAGGTCGAACGCCCCGAGCGGCACGCCGAACTCGTCGCGGAGGGAAATCGCCGGCGGTGCGGCGCCCGGGGCCGCGGGCTCGGGAGGAAGCGTCGCCGGCGTCGGCCGAGGGGGCTTCTCAGGCACCGCGGCCGCGGGCGTCGGGGGGCCGTCGCCGACGACGATCGTGAAGTAGGGGCGATGGTCGCGCGGGCCCTCGCGGCTGGTGAAGAAGCGATTGGGGAAGGGGCGGGGGAGGAAACGCTCGCCGTCGCGGTCGTATTCGCTCCCCACGTCGTCGACCACGAGAAACCCCTCCGACCTCCCGGCGGCCCGGGCCTCGATCACCTCGGCCGCCACCGGGATCACCTGCCAGCCCTCCGCATCGGGGGCGGTCACGTCGCCGAAGCCCCAGGGCGTTCCCCGCGCGGCGAGCGAGGCGCTCGTCACGTCCGGGCCGTCACCGCCCCACCGCGCGACGCCCGTCCGTGCCCAGGTGAACGACGCGGCCCCCTCGCGCCTCGCGTAGCCGCTGCCATCCCCCTCCTCCCAGGCGTCCACCACCGCCGACACGGTCGCCCGGTCGAGCGGGGTCGGCGTCTCGAGACGGAGATGGAGCGTCGCCGAGAGGACCCGCCTTCCCCGCAGCGCCTCCGGATCGAGGTCGAGGAGCGTCATCTCCTGGATCCCCTTGAGCTTGATCCGGGGAGCGCCGCCGTTGTTCCCCTCGGTCTCGCCGGGGTAGGCCGAGATCCAGGCGTCGCGGACGACCGGGAGGCGGAGCGTCTCCTCGGCCGTGCCGCCGCTGGCGACGAAGGGCCCCAGGAGCGCCGCCGCGACCCATCGGTGCCATCGCGGGCCGGATCGCACGGTCGTGCGCGTGAAGTCGAGCATCGTGGCTCCCCCGAAGTCGCGATCAGAGACCGGGCACGATCTCGCCGGACCGCCCTCTGCCGGTGTACCCTCTCACCGACATCGTCGCCTCGGAGCCCATCCATGAACAGCCAGTCAGCCGGTCCGTCTCGTTCAGCCGCCGCGTCCGTCCGCCGCGGATTCCACGAGGACACCGCCGCGATCATCGTCGGCGGACTGCTCGTGGCGCTGGCCCTGGCGGTGGGGTGGGGCGGCCGGCCCGCGGAGAACGCCGGCGACCGCAAGGCCTTTCCCAAGGGCTGGCCCAACCGGCTCTCCGCCACGATCGACAAGCCACAGACCTGGACCGACGCCCCGGCCAAGGCGCTCGTCGTCGTCGACAAGAAGGACCCGACGAAGATCAAGCCGGTGACGGTGCCGATCCTCTGCGGGATGGCCTGGGTCGTCGGCGTGCTCCTCGCCGGCTCGTTTCTCCGCGGCTCGAGCGTCGTCGGGGTGCTGCCGGGTGCGGTGCTCCTGGCGGCGCTCGGGGGCCTGGCCTACCTCCTCTCGGCCCAGAAGGTGATCAACGACTACAACCTCGAATATCCCCTCTGGGCCTTGCTCGTGGGCCTCGTCATCGGCAACACCGTCGGCGTGCCGAAATGGCTCGAGCCGGCGCTGCAGGGGGAGTTTCTCATCAAGGCGGGCCTGGTCGTCTTCGGCGCCGAGGTGCTCTTCAGCCGGCTCCTCGAACTCGGCCTGCCGGGATTGCTCACCAGCTGGGTGGTGACGCCGATCGTGCTGGTGGCGACGTACTGGTTCGGCGTGCACGTGATGAAGATCCCGTCGAAATCGCTCTGCATGGTGATCTCGGCCGACATGTCGGTGTGCGGCGTGTCGGCGGCGATCGCCACCGGCGCCGCCTGCAAGGCGAAGAAGGAGGAGCTGTCGCTGGCCATCGGTCTGTCGCTGGCCTTCACCGTGGCGATGATGGTCGCCATGCCCCCCTTCATCCGGCAGATGGGGATCGATCCGATCGTGGGAGGCGCGTGGCTCGGCGGCACGATCGACGCCACCGGAGCCGTCGTCGCCGCGGGGGAGATGCTCGGCCGCGAGCTCGACGACAAGCGGCCCGCCGAGGTGGCGGCCACGGTGAAGATGATCCAGAACTCGATGATCGGGATCATCGCCTTCGCCGTCGCCGTCTACTGGGCCGGCTGGGTGGAACGCGGCTCGGCGGGGCCGCGGGCGTCGCTGGCCGCCGAGGCCTGGGCCCGGTTCCCCAAGTTCATCCTCGGCTTTCTCGCCGCGTCGATCGTCTGCTCCTTCCTCTACACCCGCTCCCCCGAATCCTCGCTGTGGGTCGATGGGGCGATCGCCGGCTTCATCGCCCGGATGCGCGGCTGGCTGTTCTGCGTCGGGTTCGTCTGCATGGGATTGCAGACGGTGTTCCGCGAGCTCGCGCCGTACCTGGCCAGCGGCCGGCCGCTGGTGCTGTACGTCCTCGGCCAAGCGCTCAATCTCGCGCTCTCGCTGGCGATGGCGAGCCTCACCTTCGGGTGGCTCTTCCGCAAGGCGGTGGAGCCATGACGACCCCGACTCGCGCGGCGAGCCCGCGGGCCGGGCTCCCGGGGCTCGTGGCGGCCGCGGCGGCGCTGACGCTCGTGTGGCTCGTCCTTCTCCCCTGGGTGGCGGGGCGGCCGGCCGTGGCCCGCCATCTGCGTGCCATGGAGGAGGGGGAGGTGAATCCCGCCGCCATGGTCTACACCGACCTGGAGCGGCTGCCGCTGCGGCCGGAATGGGTCGAGCGGCACCTCGTTCTGTGGCCGCGGGGCGACTAGAATCGCTCGCCGCGGCCTCTCGTTCGAGGCTGCTTTCGCCCCGAGCCGGAGCCGATCATGTCCCTGGCCCTCGCCTTCTCCTCGAACGCCTACCTCGACGTCCCCGTGGAGCAGGCCATCCGGCGCATCGCCGGCTTCGGCTATCGAGGCATCGAACTGCTCGCCGACGTCCCCCATGCCTGGCCGGCCGGGCTCCTCGGCGTCCAGAAGGACTCGATCCGGCGGGCGCTGGCCGAGGCGGGGATCGAGATCTCGAACATCAACGCGTTCATGATGAACGCCGTCGCCGATCCCCGGCAGCCCTACTGGCACCCCGGCTGGACCGATCCCGATCCCCACTACCGGGCCATCCGTCGCGAGCACACGAAGCGCGCCCTGCGCCTCGCCGCGGAACTGGGCGCCAAGACGATCTCCACCGAGCCGGGCGGCGAGATCCAGCCCGGCCAGTCGCGCGAGGAGGCGACGACGATCTTCTACGACGAGATCATGCCGGTCCTCGACGTGGCGGCCGAGGTGGGCGTGACCTTGCTCGTCGAGCCGGAGCCGGGGCTGCTCATCGAGAAGTTCGGGCAGTATCTCGAGTTCGCCGAGCGGGTGAACCATCCCGCCCTCGG
>CAWUOA010000091.1:0-10651 GCA_963923225.1 uncultured Planctomycetaceae bacterium | reverse complement strand
CCGGTGGAATCCAGACGGTGTAGGTGGCGGGGAAGGCGAGCGCGCGGACCGCGACGGAAGTCCCGATCGCCGTATCGGCCGGACGAGCCGTGTCGGCCGCAGAAGCCGCGTCGTCAACGACCTCGTACCGCACCCGCCAGTAGGGCGCCTCGATCGCCGGCCGGGTGGCGTAGGGGGCGTCCTGGGCGAGGGCGCCGACTTCGACGAATCCGAGGAAGAGGATCGCCAGCGCCGGCACCACCTGCCGCCACGACGAGATCCTTTCGATCGCTGTGCGTAACATCGATTACTCCTTGTGCCGAGTGCGCCGCGCCGCAAGTGTCCCGTCCAACGTCCCCCTCGGTGCACGGCCGGCCCAGGCTACCCACATCGCGGGGAAATCGTCTGCGTCGCGCCTCCGGACAATCGCCTCACTCGAGGCCGGCAAGCGTGCCGGTGCTCGATCCGAAGGCCTCCGTCTCGACGCCGAGCCGGGCGAGGATCGATACGAAGAGATTCGAGAGGGGCGCGTTGTTCACTCCGTCGAAGGCCAGGTGGCGGCCGTGACGGAAGCCGCCGCCGGCGAGGAGGATCGGCAGATTCGTGTTGTCGTGGGTGTTGGCGTCGCCCATGTTCGAGCCGAAGAGGACGATCGTGCGGTCGAGGAGCCGGGCGTCGCCGGCACGACGGACGGCGAGGGAATCGAGGAGCCCCGCCAGGAGCGTCATCTGGCGCAGGTCGGCTTCGAGCAACTGCCCCACGCGGGTCTCGTCCTGACCGTGGTGGCTCAGGTTGTGGTAGTCGTCGACGGTGAGCCGCTCGCCATCGAGCCGAAAGGGGGGCGTGGCGAAGGCATCGACGAGCAGCGTGACGATGCGGGTCGAATCGGTTTCGAGCGCGAGGCTCGCAACCTGGAGCATCGATTCGTAGCCCCGTAGCACGAGCGCTTTGTCGGTGATGTCCTCCGGTGCCGGACCCGGTGCCGCCGGCCTCGGCCGCGCGTCCCACTCTCCTTCGGTGTGGAGCCGCTCCTCCACCTCGCGGATCGAGGTCGTGTAGCGGTCGAGCTGCTGGCGATCGGCGCTCCCGACGGAGCGGCCGAGGCGGCGCGTCTCGTCGAGGACGGCGTCGAGGATGCTGCCCCTGTCGGCGAGGCTTCGGCGTCTCGCGGCCACCTGCTCGGGAGACCCCGCCACGAAGAGTCGCTCGTAGACGCGCGAGGGACGGTCCTCCGCCGGCACGAGCACGCCGTCGCGGGTCCAGGCCAGGCTGCGGTTGGCCTTGTCGACGTTGACGCCGAGATTGAGCGTGGGGAAGCGGGTGCGGCCGCCTACGCGACTGGCGGCGAATTGGTCGAGCGAGATCGTGTTGCGAAAGCCGCTCTGCGTCGGCCCGCGGGCGGCGGTGAGGAAGCAGTTCTCCGTCGAGTGCCCGCCGCGGACACCCGGATGCGAGAGCCCGCTGACGACGGTGAAGTCGTCGCGCCGGGCGGCGAACGGCTCGAGGAGCGGCGAGAGGGCATAGCCGGGGCCGGAATCGCGAGGGAAGAACGAACCGGGAAGGACGCCGAGATTGTTCATCACGAACAGCGCCCGCATCGGCGACTGCGCCTCGCCGCTGTCGGCGAACGCCTCGAGCCAGGGAAGCGCGAGCGCCACGCCCGCGCCGCGGAGGACGTGGCGGCGGGTGGGGCGGGCCGGGGAGCGTCTGGTCATCGCGGCGCCTCCGCGGCAGTCGGCACCGTGCCGTCGGGAGAGGCGCCTGTGAAGATCGGGCTCGCGACGAAGCGGCGAAGCAGGCCGCGGACCCGGAAGCCCTCTTCCGCCGCGGCGTCGAGGATCGCCTCGACATGGGGCCGGTCGGAGAAGCGGACGGGGGCGCCTGTGGCGTAGGCGGTGAAGCGCTCGAGGAGATTCCGCGCGAGTTCTCGGTCGCGCCCCGCCAGCGTCGCTTTGAGACCGCGGACGTCCGCGAAGGACTCGCCCGACGGAAGTGTGCCCGAGGAATCGATCGCCGCGCCTTCGACGTAGGCCCAGTCATGCCCCGCCCGGTCGATGCCGGTGACGAGCCCCGCCGAAGGCGGCGAGCCCGGCGCCGCGAGCCCGCGGTAGCGCGACCGCTCGCCGCCGCAGACGTCGAATCGCTCGAGCGCGAAGCCGACGGAGTCGAAGCGGCGGTGGCAGGCCGCGCAACTGGAGTCGGCGATGTGGCGGGCGAGGAGATCGCGGATGCCGGTCGCGCCGCGGATGTCGGGCTCGACCGCAGGCACCTTTTCCGGCGGGGGCGGCGGCGGCTCGCCGAGCAGCCGGGCCATCACCCACGCGCCCCGCTTCACCGGAGAGGTCGAGGTGCCGTTGGAGGTGACTTTCAAAATCGCCCCCTGCGTGAGGAGACCGCCACGGGGCGAGCCCTCGGGGCGGGGCACCGGCCGCAGCGCCGAGCCCGGGACGGGGGCGAGCCCGTAGTGCACCGCGAGGCGATCGTTCACCAGGAGCGTGTCAGAGTCGATGATCTCCGCGACCGGCCGATCCTCGCGGACGAGGCGGCGGAAGGTCTCGCGCGACTCGCGGCCGAGCGATTCGACGAGCCAGTCGTCGAAGCGGTATTCGGGAAAGAAGCGGGCGTCGGGCTCGTCGCGACGGAGATATCGCAGATCGAGCCAGTGGTCGGTGAAGGCGTCGACGAAGCGGTCGAAGCGGGGATCGTCGACGAGACGGTCGGCGTGGGTGACGAGGACGACCGAGTCGGCGAGCTCGCCGCGCGTGGCCGCCGCCACGAGCGCCGCATCGGGCCGGTCGTTCCAGAGAAAGAAGGAGAGCCGGGAGGCGAGGGCCAGGGCCTGCCGCGGATCGCCGTCGGCGCGAACGTCGCCTCCCCGCGGGTCGGCGACGAAGAGGACGCGGGGCGAGGCCAGGAGCACCCGGTAACCGGAGAGGAGCGCACCGGTGAATCGCTCGCCGCGGCCGAGCGCGCGTGCGAACACCCGCTCGGCCGCGGCGATCTCTTCGGACCCCGCTGCCCCCTCGAAGAGGCGCTCGGCGAAGGCGCCGAGCAACCGACGGCCGTCGGCGGGCGGATCGGTCGAGACGACCTCGACCGGCGGCGATCCACCGGGCGCTTCCGCCAGCGGCAAGTCGCCGAAGAGGAGACGGTGCGACCGCGGCGGCCAGACGCCGTCGGCAGGCGGGAGCGGCCCGACGATCTCGAGGTTCCTCACGGCGATGCCGGGATGGCCCCCCGGCGGCGGTGGCGGGAAGCGGTAGGTCGGCGGGCCGCCGTCGACGTTTCGCGCCAAGGGAACGGCGAGACCGAGCGGGCTCCATTCGATCGTCTGGCCGGCGCGGAGGAGCACGGTGGTTTCGTAGGCGGCCTCCTCCGGCACGAGGTCGATCGTGCCGCCGACGGCGCGAACGTCCCCCGAGACGTCGGGGCCGGAAGGGGCGCGGGCCCGGAAGGTCATCGGCACCGGCCGCTCGGCCGGCACGAGCACTCCGTCGGGCTGCTGGAGCACCGCCCGGCCCCGGAAGCGGACCCGGTACCGCCCCGGCCTCGCGGCGACGAACCCTGCCGGGTAGCCGTGATAGGGCCAGTACGCCGAGCGGAAGATGGCACACTCCACGTCGGCATCGTCGGCGGCGGGGGTCGCGACACGCTTGGAGTCCTTGGCGAAGAACATCGCCTCCGGCTCGCCATAGGCGGTGCCGCCGAAGAGCGCCTTCGAGATCGCGGTGAACGCGACCGGCTCAGGCGGCTTCGTGCCGGAGGCGATCGCGGCGTCGAGCGCCCCGTCGATCGCGTCGAGCGTGCCCTCCACCTGGAGCCTCGAGATCTCGAGCCCCGCGGCCGACTTCGGAAAGCCGTCGCGGAGCCGCTCCTCGGGGAGACGGTCGGCGACGTCGAGATCGGGAAGGTCGAGAAGCGTCCGCAGCGACTGCTCGAGCTCGTGCCGGTTGAGCCGGCGCAGCGGCACCCGACCATGCGCGCGGATGTCGGCGAGATCGGCGTCGGTGACGACACGGGCGAGCGTGGCCAGAAGCGCCTCGCGATCGCCGGCGGCGAGCTCCTCCCGATTCGGCGGCATCTCGCCGGCCCGGACGCGATCGTGCATCCGCACGAGCCGCGCCCGCACGAGGGCGTCGGCGGGATCCGCAAGCGCCTCGAGCGTGAGACCGCCGGAGGCCGTGGCGGCGTCGTGGCACCCGCCACAGGACTTTTCGAGCAGCCCCCGAACGGCGCCGAGCGCCGAAGCCAAATCGACCTCCTGGCCGAAGGCAGGGCCGCGGGCCATCGTCGCCCCGATCACCGCCATGCAGAGGGCGGCGGTCCACGTCGCCCCGGCTCGGGTGACGGTCGGAATCAGGCAGGAGAAGGGGCGATCCATGGAAGCGAATCTACCCCCGCCCGCGCCGCGGAGGCCATGCGGCACACCCTCCCGGCTGGGAGCCCCGGCAGGCTCGTGATACGTTTTGGCTCACGAGTGCCTGCGTTCCGCGGCTTCCCTGCCGCTCTGACGCGATCCCGGAGCTCTCCCGTGCCCTCCCTTCTCGAGCGTTTCCTCACCTACGTCCGCATCGACACCCAGGCCGACGAGCACTCGCGATCGAGCCCGAGCACGCCGGGGCAACTCGACCTCTGCCGGCTCCTCGCCGACGAGTGCCGGGGCATGGGCCTTCGCGACGTGCAGATGGCCGACCACGGGCTGGTGATGGCGACGATTCCCGCGACCGTCTCCTGGACCGCCCCCACGATCGCCTTCGTGGCCCACGTCGACACCTCCCCCGAGACGTCGGGGAAGGAGGTGAAGCCGATCGTTCACACGAACTACGCCGGCGGCGACATCCACCTGCCGGGCGACCTCACGAAGGTCATCCGCGTCGCCGACACGCCGGAGCTCGCCGCGCTCGCGGGCCGGACGATCGTCACCTCCGACGGCACGACGCTCCTGGGGGCCGACGACAAGTCGGGGGTGGCGGTGATCATGGCGGCGGCCGAACGGCTCGTCGCGGGCCGCGAAATCCCGCACGGCCCCATCCGCCTGGTCTTCACCTGCGACGAGGAGGTGGGCCGGGGCACCGAGCATGTCGACATCGCGAGCATCGGCGCGCATGTCGCCTACACGCTCGACGGCGGCGGGGCAGGGGAGATCAACGCCGAGACCTTCTCGGCCGATCTGGCCGTCGTCACCGTCACCGGCGTCAACACCCACCCCAGCGTCGGCAAGGGGTCGATGGTCAACGCCGTCCGCATCCTCGCCGAGTTCCTCGACGCCCTCCCCAAGGACTCCCTCGCCCCCGAATGCACCGATGGCCGGGAGGGCTTCGTCCATCCCTACGCCCTCTCCGGCGGCGTGGCCGAGGCCGAGGCCCGGCTGATCCTCCGCGACTTCGAGGAGGAGGGGCTCGTCTCCCAGGCCCGGCTCCTCGAATCGATCGCCGCCCGGCTGCGGTCGGCCCATCCGAAAGCCTCGATCCGCGTCGCCACGAGCCCCCAGTACCGCAACATGCGCGACGGCGTGGCCCGCGAGCCGCGCGCGGTGGCCCTCGCCGTCGAGGCGATGAAGCGGGCGGGGATCGAGCCGCGCCTCGAACCGATCCGCGGCGGCACCGACGGCTCGCTCCTCACGTCGCTCGGCCTCCCGACGCCGAATCTCTCCACCGGCGAACACTCCCCCCATTCGCCCCTGGAGTGGACGTGCCTGGAGGAGATGGAGACGGCGGTGGAGGTGCTCGTGCAGCTCGCGGGACTCTGGGGGCAGGAACGGGCGTTGAAAACGGGGGAGGGCTGACATGACCTCGACCACCGAGCCAGCGACGGCTGCCGCCACGATCTCGGGCACGGGCTCGGCCGGCACGACCGGCGCCGCGGCGCCCGCGTTTCCCGGACGCATCGAGTCGCTCGACGTCTACCGTGGGTTCGTGATGCTCCTGATGATGGCGGAGGTGCTCCGTTTGGCCGCCGTGTCGAAGGCCTTCCCCGACTCCGGCCTCTGGCAATTCCTCGCCTGGCAGCAGTCGCACGTGCCGTGGCGCGGCGGCACGCTCCACGACATGATCCAGCCGTCGTTCTCGTTCCTCGTGGGGGCGGCGCTGCCTTTCTCGCTCGCGGCCCGCGCCGCCCGGGGCCAGTCGAGCGGCACGATGACGCTCCATGCCCTGTGGCGGGCCGCGATCCTCGTCTTCCTGGGGATCTTCCTGCGCTCCGTGGGGAAGCCGATGACGAACTTCACCTTCGAGGACACCCTCACGCAGATCGGCCTCGGGTATCCCTTCCTGTTCCTCCTGGGGCTGCGGCCGAGGAAGGAGGCCTGGATCGCACTCGCCCTCCTGCTCGCGGGCGTGTGGGCTGCGTGGAGCTTCTACCCCGTCGCCGAGCCGTGGGCGAAGAACGCCAACATCGGCCACGACTTCGACGTCTGGTTCCTGAATCTCTTTCCCCGCGAGAAGCCCTTCGAGGCCAATGGCGGCGGCTACCTGACCCTCTCCTTCATCCCCACGCTCGCCACGTCGATCCTCGGGCTCATCGCCGGCCGCTGGCTCGCCGACGGCGCGCCCGTCTCCAGATATCTCTTCGCCGGGGCCGCCGCGCTCGGCGCGGGCCTCCTCCTCGACGCCACCGGCCTCTGCCCGATCGTGAAGCGGATCTGGACCCCCGCCTGGGTGCTGGCCAGCGGCGGCGTCTGCTTCTGGTTCCTGGCCCTCTTCCACTGGCTCGTCGACGTGAAGGAGCGCAAAGGCTGGGCCTGGGCGCTCACCGTCGTGGGCACCAACTCCATCGCCGCCTATCTCATCGCGCATCTCTGGGACGGCTTCATCGAGAAGTCCCTCGTGACGCACCTGGGGGCCGGCACCTTCCGCACCTTGGGCGCCGGCTACGAACCGCTCCTCCAGGGCGCGGCCACGCTCCTGGTGATGTGGCTGTTTCTCGCCTGGATGCACCGCCGCCGGATCTTTTTGAGGGTCTGAGGGGAGTGCGGGCGTGAGAGGGGTGAGCGGGGACGGCCGGCACCTCCGGGGCGGCGATCCCTCGTTTCGATCGACTTGTCGGAGACTCGTTTCATGTTGCGTTCCTCCTCGAGTCCGTCGTTGGTCGCTTCGCTCGCGGGCGGGCTCGCGCTCGCGGCGATCCTCCTCGCCGAAGGCGTTCAGGCCCAAGGCCTGGCCGAGGCGCTCCTCGCGGAGCCGCGGGAGCGGATCCTCGCCGAGGTGGCGAGCGCCGGCGACGCGGCGCGCGGGGCGGTCGTGTTCCACGCCCCGCACCTGGCCTGCCTCAAGTGCCATGTCGCGGGCTCGGGGCAATCGCCGCTCGGGCCCGATCTGGCGACGGCGCCTGCAGGGATCGAGGCCGGCGGGCTCCGCGGCCATCTCGTCGAATCGCTCCTCGAGCCCTCGAAGCGGATCCGCCCCGAGCACCGCGGCGTGACGATCGTCGACCGGGACGGCCGGAGCGTCACCGGACTGGTGGTCCGCGAGGATGCCGGGAGCATCGTCCTGCGGGACGCCGCCACGCCCGGCACCGACCTGGTCGTCGAGAAGGGGGACATCGAGGAGCGGATCGAGGCGAGCGTGTCGCTGATGCCGGCGGGCCTCGCGAACCTGCTCCACGACCGCGGCCAATTCCTCGATCTGGTCTCCTATCTCGAGGCGATCGCCACGGGGGGCCCGGAGCGGGCGCGGGCCCTCGAGCCCGATCCGGCCCTCCTCGCCCGCCAGGGCATGGCCGAGTACGAGCGGGACATCGACCATGCCGGCTTCGTCGCCGAGTGGGCCGATCCCGACGCCTCGCGCGCCGCGCTCGAGCGGGGCGCCGCGATCTACGGCCGCGTCTGCGCCAATTGCCACGGCACGCTCGATGCGCCGGGGTCGCTCCCGACCGCCCCGCGCTTCGCCACGCACGTGTTCAAGGCCGGGGCCGATCCGCTCTCCCTCTACCGCACGCTCACCGTCGGCACCGGGCAGATGGTGCCGCAGGGGTGGATGGTGCCGAGCCAGAAGTACGACACGATCCACTATCTGCGCGAGACGTTCCTCGCCGGCAGAAACGAGCGGGCGCTGGTGCCGGTCGATGCGGAGTACCTCGCCGGACTGCCCAAGGGCTCCTCGCGCGGGCCTGCCCCCTCCGCCACCGATCCCTGGCGGCTCCATGACTACGGCCCCTTCCTCGCGGCGACGGTGCAGGCCGGAACCGACGCGGGGGGAATCGTCCGCAAGGGTTTCTCGGTCCGCCTCGACCCGGGGCCCGAGGGGATCGGCCGCGGCCGGGCCTTCGCGATGCACGATCTCGACACGCTCGCGCTCGCGGCGATCTGGACGGGCGAGGGCTTCATCGACTGGCAGGGGATCAACTTCGACGGCCGCCACGGCGCCTGGCCCCATGCGGTCGGCACGGTGCAGGCGTTCCTCGCCGAGGGGCCGGGGTGGGCCGATCCGGAGACCGGCTCGTTCACCGACCCCAGGCCGCTCGGCCGCGACGGCCGCCCCTTCGGGCCCGTGCCCTGGACGCGGATGCGGTCGGTCCACCATGCCGGCGACACGATCCTCCTCGACTACCGGGTCGGCGACGCGCCGGTCGTCGAGACCACCCGGCTCGAGCCGGTGTCGGTCGCCGCCGCCGACGGCACGGCGGTGCCGGTGTTCACCCGCTCCTTCTCCATCGGCCCGCGATCGAGGCCCCTCGCCGCGCGCATCGCGCCGGAGGCCCGTGCTGCAAGGATCGTCGCCCCGGAGGGGGCCCGGGGACCGATCGATTCCGTGCGACTCACCATCCGGGATGGCGTCCGCGTGCTCGAGATTCCCGCGGGGGACGATCCGCTCGACCTCGCGGTGGCGATCGCCGCGGCGCCCGAAGCCTCGCTGGCCGCGGCGCGCTTGCAGGCGCCGCCGCGGGCCGCCGACGCGATCGGCGCTGCCGCGCGGCCGCTCTGGGCCCAGGTGCTCCAGACGCGCGTCGCGCGGGGGGGCGACGACGGTCCGATCGCCGTCGACCGCCTCGCCACGCCGAACGTGAATCCCTGGAACGCGCAGCTGCGTCTCTCCGGCCTCGACTTTCTCGCGCCCGACGGCGACGCGGCCGCGGTGTGCACCTGGGACGGCGACGTGTGGCGCGTGACGGGGCTCCGCGACGGCGAGGGACGGCTCGAATGGAAGCGGATCGCCTCCGGGCTCTTCCAGCCGCTGGGCCTGAAGGTCGTCGGGGGCTCGATCGTCGTCGGCTGCCGCGACCGGATCGTCCGGCTCGTCGATCTCGACGAGGACGGCCAGACCGACCGCTACGACACCGTCAACGACGACCACCAGGTGACCGAGCACTTCCACGAGTTCGCCATGGGGCTCGAGACCGACGCGGCGGGGAACCTTTACTACGCCAAGTCCGCCCGCCACGCGCTGCCGGCGGTCGTGCCGCACCATGGCACGCTCTTGAAAGTGTCGCCCGACGGCGCCACGACCGAGATCCTGGCGCGCGGTTTCCGCGCGGCCAACGGCGTCTGCGTGGAGGCCGACGGGTCGTTTTGGGTCACCGACCAGGAGGGGCACTGGAACCCGAAGAACCGCATCAACCATGTCCGCCCCGGCGGGTTCTACGGCAACATGTTCGGCTACCACGACGTCACCGACGCTTCCGACGAGGCGATGGAGCCGCCGGCGATCTGGATCACCAACGCCTTCGACCGCTCGCCGGCCGAGCTGCTTCGTGTGCCCACCGCCGCCTGGCCGCCGCTTTCCGGGGCGCTGCTCGAGCTTTCCTACGGCGAGGGCCGCGTCCATCTGGTGCTCACCGAGGACGTGCCCGATCCGCGCGACGCCAGCCGCTCGGTGCGGCAGGGGGGCATGGTGGCCCTGCCGATCGCCGACCTGCCGACCGGCGTGATGCGCGGACGTTTCAATCCGGGCGACGGCCAGCTCTACGCCTGCGGGCTCTTCGCCTGGGCGGGGAACCGGACGGAGCCGGGGGGGCTCTTCCGGCTGCGGCGGACCCCCGCGGCGTTGCTCCTGCCGACGGCGCTCCACGCGGCCCCGGGGAGGATCGCCCTGTCCTTTCCCGCCGGCCTCGACGCCTCCATGGCCGCCGACCCGGGGCGGTTCAAGGTGCGGACCTGGTCGATCCGCCGGTCGGCCGACTACGGCTCCCCCCACCTCGACGAGGCCGATCGGACCGTGACACGGGCCGTCCTTTCTCCGGACGGCCGGACGGTGACGCTCGACGTGGACGGATTCGGGCCGACCCGTTGCTACGCGCTGGAGTGGGATCTGCGGGGCGCCGACGGCACCCCGGCCACCGGCACGCTCCACGGCACGCTCCACTGAACGCAATCCCCCCGAGAGGTCGGTATACTCTCCACACCCCGGAGCGGCGAGTTTTCCCGGGGATTCGCCCGTCGGAGCACCGCCGGCCCGCATCTCGGCGGTGGCCTTCGCGAGCGCATGGGGAGCGATTCCGTGGACGACGGCCGGACGAGCGGACGGAATGCCGCGACAGGGAGCGGAGGAGCGGAGGGCACTCCGGCCCCCCCCGATTCCGATTCCGAACAGACGATCGATTCCGCCGCGAGCCCACCGCCGGGACCACCGCGCAGCGTCGCGCCGCCGACCAACGCCGACGCCCTCGAGACCCTCGCACGCCCCGTCGCGGCGCCCGAATCCGTCGACCCCGACGCCACCTGCCTCCTCCCGACGCC
>CAWUOA010000090.1:0-10726 GCA_963923225.1 uncultured Planctomycetaceae bacterium | reverse complement strand
TGGATGCGAACCTGCCTGATCGCGGCCGGAATCTACAACCTCGCCTGGGGAGCGCTCACCGTCCTCTGGCCGATGTGGCTCTTCCGACTCGCCGCGCTCGAGCCCCCCAATCACCCCTTCATCTGGCAGTGCGTGGGGATGATCGTGGGGGTGTACGGCGTCGGCTACCTCGCCGCCTCGGCCGATCCGCTGCGCCACTGGCCGATCGTCCTGGTGGGGCTGCTCGGGAAGGTGTTCGGGCCGATCGGCTATCTGCACGGGGTGTGGCGTGGTGAGGTGCCGGCCGGCTTCGGCATCACGCTTCCCACCAACGACCTGGTGTGGTGGGTCCCCTTCGCGTTGATCCTGCTCCATGCCTGGCGGCATCACCGGTCGGGCACGCCCGAGCGGGCCCTCCCCCTCGCCCGGACGCTCCCCGGTGGGGCCGGTCGATGACGGTCCTCTGGCTGCTGATCCTCCAGCTCGCCGCGAGCGCGGCGATGGCGGCCATCGCCTGGTTCGTGCAGCGGGTCCACTATCCCCTCTTCGCGCGGCTCGCCGAGGGGGTGGCTGCGGAGAACGCGGACGTCGAGAGCCGCCGCGAAGCGGTCGCCGCCTGGCACGACGAGAACGTCCGCCGCACCCGACCGGTGGTGCTGGTGCCGATGGCGGCCGAGGCGGCGACGGCCGCGTGGCTCGCCGCCTTCCCCCCTCCCGGCATCGGACGACCGGCGGCGCTCGTCGGCCTCGCCCTGGTGGCGGCGGCGATCCTGGCGACGCTCCTGGTGCAGGTGCCGCTCCACGAGCGTCTGCGGTCTGGAGACCTCTCCCCGGAGACCGTCCGCACGCTCGTGCGCTCGACCAGGCTCCGCACCGCGGTGTGGTCGGCCCGGACGGCGCTCGCGGCGTGGATGCTCGCGGCGTTCGTCGGCATTCGGTGAAGCCCGAAATGGCCGACGGGGCGAAGAGAAGGAAGGGTGGCTGACGGGACTCGAACCCGCGACCCCTAGAATCACAATCTAGTGCTCTAACCAGCTGAGCTACAGCCACCGTGCCGAACGGCAAGGCGAGGATTCTACCACAAACCGGCCGGTGGGAAACGGCGCCGGACAGGCCCGCCGGGCCACGTCATTCCCGCCGCCGGGAGTCGACGAGGATCGTCACCGGGCCGTCGTTGACGAGGCTCACCTGCATGTCGGCGGCGAAGACCCCGCGGGCCACCGGCCGGGCCGCCTCGCGCTCGAGGGAAGCGAGGAACCGTTCGTAGAGCGGCACCGCCTCCGGCGGCCGGGCGGCGCGGGTGAAGCCGGGGCGGTTGCCACGGGCCGTCTGGGCATGGAGGGTGAACTGGCTGACGACCAGCAGGCCTCCGTCGACGTCGACGACGCTGCGGTTCATCCGCCCCTGGTCGTCGGCGAAGATCCGCATCCGTGCGATCTTCTCCGCCAGCCAGTCGGCGTCGTCGGGGCCGTCCCCCTCCTCGACGCCGACGAGGATCAGGAGGCCCGTTCCGATCTCCGCCACGCGCGCAAGCGCGATCGTCACCGCCGCCCCGCTCACGCGCTGGATCACGCACCGCACGGATCTGCTCCTCGCCGGCCCACCACCCGCTCCTCACTCCCCCGCGTCCGCCGGAGATCCGGCGTCACGGCCCCCGTCGTCGAGGGCCGAGTCGCCGGCGCGGGCCAGGAGCCACCATCCGGCGACGAGTTGCACAAGCAGCACCAGGAGCCCGGCCCGCGAGTTGTCACTGGCGGCGTAGACGGCGCCGAAGAGGGTGCTGGCCACGAAACCGGCCAGCTTCGAGCCGACGTTGAGCAGGCCGAAGGTGGCGCCGAAGCGACCCGCCGGGGCGAGCGCCGCGACCGCGGCCCGGATCACACTCGCGGCCCCCCCGAGGACCAGCGCCAGGAGGACCGCCAGCGCCCAGAGCTGGCCGGTCGTGGTGACGAACCAGCCGAGGACGAGGACGAGCACCCACCCCGCGAGCGCCAAGGCGAGCGCCGGAACGCGTCCGACGCGGGCGGAGAGCCAGCCCACGGCGAGCGCCCCCGGCAGGGCCACCAATTGCACGAGGAGCACGAGCAGCACCAACTGCCGCGGCTCCAGGCCGAACTCCTCGAGCGCCACGCTCGAGAACTGCGCGATCGCCGTCTGCATCGCCCCCAGGACGAGCACCGCCCCGGCGAGGACCGCCCCGAGACTCCCGTGGCCCGAGTCGCGACGGCGCAACTGCCGCGCGAAGGCGAGCAACTCGCCGGCCGAGGTCGACGAATGGGACGCCTCGCCGGCGGCGCCGAAGCGGGCGAGGAACGCCGGCACGGAGAAGAGGAGCCACCAGGCCCCCATGAGGGCGAACGCGGCGCGGAGGGCCCCCGCGTCGTCGAGCCCCAGCCGCCCGCGCCAGGCATGGAGCAGCGTGGCCAGCGCCAGCGCGATCGCCCCGCCGGCGTATCCCGCGGCGTAGCCGATGGCCGAGAGGCGGTCGGCTTCCGTGCCCTTGGCGATCCGCGGCAGGAGGCTGCCGGTGAAGATCGCCGCCAGGTCGAATCCGACCGCGGCCAGCACCACCGCGGCCACCACCCCGCCGCGCGCCGTGGGCGGGAGGAGGGCGAGGAGGAAGGCCCCCGCGCAGCCGAGGAGGACGCTCGCGAAGAGGGCCTGCTTGTGGGCGTGGCGCCGGTCGGCCCAGGCCGCGCACCATGGGGCGATCAGGGCCGTCACGAGCATCCCCGCCGCGAGCGTCCAGGCCCAGACCACGCCACCGCGAACGCCCCATGGCGCTCCGGCGAAGACGATCTTCTCGACGTACGCCACCAAAAGCGTGATCGAGATCGTCGAGAAGGCGCTCGCGCCCCAGTCGAGGAGGATCCAGGCCCGTCGCGCCGAGCGTGTCGAGGGGTCGATCGCGGGGGGCGGCGCGGACGAGGGGGCGTCCATGGGATCGCCTCACCCGGCGGAGGGCGGGCGAGTGGTTCCGTCGCCGGCCGGAGTCTCCGCCGCCGCCGCGTCGGACGGCGCCGGCTCTTCCGTGGCGGCCTTCGACCGGCGGCCGCCGCGGAGTCGTTCGATCGCCTGCTGGCGGTAGCCGAGGATCATCGGCGTGGTGATCAGCACCGTGAGCATGACCAGGAGGGCGTCGGAGAGCCGCCCGCGCCGCAGTGCCAGGAAGATGAGCCCCAGCGCGACGATGACGTAGAGGAACACCTCCACCGCCACCCACCGCGCCAGCGCCCGCAGCTCCGTCGCCTCGGTCCCTTCGGCAGGGGGCGCGGGCGGATCGTCGGCAGCGACTGCGGTGTCGGGATTCGTCTCGGGGGAGGCGTCGGTTCGTTCGCTCATCGTCGTCGCTTGCGTGGCTGTGGCGCGGCGGTCACGCGCGCTCCCCCTGTTCCTGGGCCTGAGCGGAAAATAGTAGTCGGCCCGGCCGGACCTCACAACGACGGCTCGCCGTCGCCGCCGTCGTCCGTGCCTGCCAGCCGGCGGCGTATCCGCTCCAGACGCTCCGCCATCGCCCGCTCCTCCCCCCGGTCGGTGGGTTCGTAGTAGCGCTTTTCCACCCCCAGATATTCCTGGGCCACGACGCCGTCGGCATGGTCGTGCGCGTAGCGGTAGCCGGCGCCCCGGCCGAAGGCCTTGGCGGAGGCGGAGTGGCGGTCCTGCAGGTGGCGGGGCACGGGGATCACGCCGCGTTCGCGCACGTCGGCACGCGCCGCGGCGATGGCCGTGGTGCAGGCGTTGCTCTTGGGGGCGAGGGCCAGATAGGTCACCGCCTGGGAGAGGGGGAGTTGGCACTCGGGCAGTCCCACGAACTCCGTCGCCTGCATCGCCGCCACCGCCACCAGGAGCGCCCGCGGATCGGCGTTGCCGACGTCTTCGCTGGCGAGGATCACGAGCCTCCTCGCCAGGAAGCGGACGTCCTCCCCCCCCTCGAGCATCCGCGCGAGCCAGTAGAGGCCGGCGTCGGCGTCGCTGCCGCGGATGCTCTTGATCAGGGCGCTCGAGCAGTCGTAGTGGGTGTCGCCGGCGTCGTAGGCGACGGCCTTGCGCTGCACGCTCTCCCGCGCCAGCGCCAAGTCGAAGACCAGCGGCCGGCGCGATTCCGACAACACCCCCACCTCGAGGGCGCCCAGCGCCCGGCGGGCGTCGCCGTCGCTCGACTCGACGAGGAAGGAAAGCGCGTCCTCGTCGAGCGCGACCTGCTCGGCGCCGAGGCCCTGCTCCCGGTCGGCGACGGCACGGCGGAGGATCGCCGCGACGTCCGCGGGGGAGAGCGGCTCGAGCGCGAACAGCCGGCTGCGGCTGACCAGCGCCGTGGTGAGCGCGAAGGAGGGATTCTGGGTCGTGGCTCCGACCAGCGCCACCACGCCCCGCTCCACGTCGGGCAGGAGGACGTCTTGCTGCGCCTTGTTGAAGCGGTGGATCTCGTCGACGAACAGGCAGGTGTGCTGGCCGTCGTCCTCGAGCCGCCGCCGCGCGGCGTCGAGCGCCTCGCGCACCTCCTTCACGCCGGCGGCCGTCGCCGAGAGCTCGACGAAGCGTCTGCGCGTCTCGCGGGCGATGATCTCCGCGAGCGTCGTCTTCCCGGTGCCCGGCGGCCCGTGGAGGATCGCCGACCCGACACGGTCGGCCTCGATGAGGCGCCGCAGCAGACGTCCCGGGGCGAGGAGGTGCTCCTGGCCGACGTACTCGGCCAGCCGCCGCGGCCGCATCCGCGCCGCCAGCGGTGCGGCGCGGGCGACGTTGGCGGCCCGGGAGGCGGAGAACAGATCGGCCATGGGGGCTCGCGGCGAAGGGGGCGGGGACGGGTCCGATTCTCGACCCGGCGGCCTCCGCTTGAAAGCCCCCGCTCCCCCGGGCTCGCCCCGGCGGCGACAATCGCACCCGTCCCCCCGACGCGCCCCGGAGAGCCGCCCATGCCAGCCCCCGCCGACTCGGCCGTCACGCCGGCGATCCTCGCCGCCGCCCCCAAGGCGGAGCTCCATGTCCACGTCGAGGGCTCGCTCACGCCGGAGCTCGCCTTCGAGATCGGCCGACGCAACGGAGTCGCGCTGCCCTGGGATTCGCCCCAGGCCCTGCGGCGGGCCTACGACTTCGCCGACCTGCAGAGCTTCCTCGACGTCTACTACGCCACCGCCGCCGTCCTCCGCACCGCCGACGACTTCCACGATCTCGCCTGGGCCTACCTGCGCGGCGCGGCCCGCGACGGCGTCGTGCGGTCCGAGATCTTCTTCGATCCGCAGACGCACCTCGCCCGCGGCGTTCCCTTCGAGACGGTGATCGGCGGCCTGTCCCGCGCCGTCGGCCGCGCCCGGACGGAGCTCGGGCTCTCGGCGGCGCTGGTCATGTGCTTCCTCCGCCATCTCCCCGAAGCGGAGGCGATCGAGACCCTCGAGCGCGCCCTGCCCTTCCGCGACGCGCTCGTCGGCGTGGGGCTCGATTCGGGCGAGCGCGGCAATCCCCCGGAGAAGTTCCGCGAGGTCTTCGCCCGCGCCCGCCGGCTCGGCCTCCGCTGCGTGGCCCATGCCGGCGAGGAGGGGCCGCCGTCCTTCGTCTCGGGCGCCCTCGACGCCCTCGGCGCCGAGCGGATCGACCATGGCGTCCGCTGCCTCGAGGACGCGGACGTCACGGCGAGGCTCGTGCGCGAGCGGATCCCGCTCACCGTCTGCCCGCTCTCCAACGTCCGCCTGCGCGTCTGCCGGTCGCTCGCCGAGCACCCGCTGCCGCGGATGCTCGACGCCGGCCTGCGCGCGAGCCTCCATTCCGACGACCCGGCCTTCTTCGGCGGCGGGATCGCCGACGTCTACCGGGCGTCGGCGGCCGAGATGCCCCTCGACCGCGGCCGCGTGTGGCGGTTGCTGAGAAACTCGCTCGAGTCGGCGTTCTGGGAGGCGTCCGAGGCGGCGCCGTGGCTCGAGCGGCTCGACGCGCTGCTCGCCCCCTGACCGGGAAGGCCGCGGAGGCTCACCCGTTCCAGACGAACTCGATCGGCACACCGATGTCGGGATGGATGCTCTTGGCCACGGGGCAGGTGTGCGCGGCCTGCTCGAGGAGCTGCCGCTGCGGGTGGTCGGCCGGCAGCGGGATCGTGATCCGGGTGGGGAGCGACGCGATGCGACGCGGCGGCGAGGAGGTCATCTCCTTGGTCGTCTCCACGGTCATGCCCGCGAGGTCGATCGCGTGGCGCTCGGCGACGATCCCCATGATGGTCATCATGCAGGCGCCGATCGCGGTGGCCACCAGATCGGTGGGGGAGAAGCTCTCGCCGCGGCCGTGGTTGTCGACGGGAGCGTCGGTGACGAGCGTGACGCCGGAGGGGCCGTGGGTGGCGCGGCAGCGGAGGCCGCCTTCGTAGACCGTGCTGATCTTGACCATCGGGAAACCGGAGCTCCTGGGGAATCGCGGCGGGAATCCCCGAATCATACCGGCCGCCCGCCCCGGCGGGGGCAGACGCTTCCCCGCCTCCCGCCTACGATGCACGCTGCCGTCCGACCGCCCTTCCTCCGGCCCGCGCCCGCCCCATCCATGGGATTCCGCACCCTCGCCGCCTGCGTCGAAGCCCTCCGCCGGGACCGCCAGGCGGTGGTGGTCGACGAGCCGGTGGATCCCAATCTCGAGATCGCGGAGATCCAGCGGCGGCTGTTCCGCGCCGGCGGCCCGGCCGTGCTCTTCACCCGCCCCCGCGGCTCGGCCTTCCCGATCCTCGTGAACCTCTACGGCACGCAGGCGCGCGTCGAGCGGATCTTCGCCGACACGCTCGAGCGCGTGCGCCGGCTGGTCGAGCTGAAGATCGACCCCGCCGCCGCCGCCAGGCGCCCCTGGCGCTACGTCCGCGCCCCGCTCGACGCGCTGACGATGCTCCCCCGCCACGTCCGCCGCGGGCCGGTGCAGGCGCGTGGAATGGCGCTCGCCGACCTGCCGAAGGTGGTGTCGTGGCCGGGCGACGGCGGTCCCTTCGTCACGCTCCCCTGCGTCTACACCGAGGAGCCGGGCGCCCCCGGCACGCGCCGCTCGAACCTCGGCATGTACCGGGTGCAACTCGCCGGCAACGACTACGACCCCGCGAGCGAGGTCGGCCTCCATTACCAGCTCCACCGCGGCATCGGCATCCACCACGCCCGGGCGATCGAGCGCGGCGAGCCCCTGCGCGTGGTGATCACCGTCGGCGGCACGCCGGCGATGGCCGTCGCCGCGATGATGCCGCTCCCCGAGGGGCTCTCCGAGCTGACCTTCGCCGGGGCGCTCGCCGGCCACCGGATCCCCATGATCACCGCGCCGGGCCGGCCGGCGGTCTATGCCGAGGCCGATTTCGCCATCGAAGGCACGCTCCTCCCCGGCACGAAACCGGAAGGCCCCTTCGGCGACCACCTCGGCTACTACGCCCGCCGCCACGACTTCCCGGTGCTGCGCGTCGATCGCGTCTCCCACCGGCCCGGCGCCATCTGGCCGGCCACGGTCGTGGGGCGGCCGCCGCAGGAGGACACGCTCTTCGGCTGGCTCGTCCACGAGCTCACCGGGCCGATCATCCCCACCGTGCTCCCCGGCGTGACGAGCGTCCATGCCGTCGACGCCGCCGGCGTCCATCCGCTCCTGCTGGCGGTGGGGAGCGAGCGCTACCAGCCCTGGCGGAGGACCGATCGTCCGGCCGAGCTCCTCACGCAGGCCTCGAGCATCCTCGGCCAGGGGCAGTTGTCGCTGGCCAAGTACCTCTTCATCGCCAACGGGCTCGAGGCGCCGGGGCTCGACGCCCACGACGTCGCCCCCTTCCTCGATTGGATGCTCGCCCGTGTCGACTGGCGGCGCGACTGCCACTTCCACACCGAGACGACGATCGACACGCTCGACTATTCCGGCTCCGGGATGAACGCCGGCTCGAAGCTCGTCGTGGCCGCCCGCGGTGCCCCGCGCCGCGAGCTCGGCCGCGAGCTCCCCCCCCGGCTCCCGCTCCCGGCGGGCTTCGCCAACCCGCGCGTCTGTCGCCCCGGAATCCTCGCCGTCGAGGGGCCGCGCATCGAGCCCCGTTCGCGGCTCGATGCCGGCGACGACGCGGCGATCTGGCAGGGGGCGGCCGCCGCACCGTGGAGCGCCGACATCGAGCGATTCCGTGCGGCGCTGACCCGTGTCGACACGCTCGGGCCCTGGCCCCTGATCGTCGTCGTCGACGATGCCCCCTTCACGGCGGCGACGCTCGACAACTTCCTCTGGACGACGTTCACCCGCTCGAATCCCGCGGCGGACGTCGACGGCGTCGGTGCCACGATCCGTCAGAAGCACTGGGGCTGCACGGGACCTCTGGTGATCGACGCCCGGCTCAAGCCGCATCACGCGCCGCCGGTGGAGGAGGATCCGGCGGTCACCGCGCGCGTCGACCGGCTCGCCGCCGCGGGGGGCCCGCTCGCCGGCCTGCTCGGCTGACCGTCGGCCGAGGGGTCACTTCGCCCCGAAGCGTTCCACGAGCCAGCCGCGGAGCCGCTCGATGGCGGCAGGCGCGAAGGTCTCCTCGATCCGGTCGTATTCGCTCACGGCGCCGGTGCGGCAATTCTGGAAGAGGTGGTTGAGCCCGGGGAGCTCCTCCACCGTGGCGTCGGGATTGGCGGCGAGCGCCTGGCGGATCGCCGGGAGATTCAGCTTCGGATCGACCTGCACGTCCTTCTCCCCCACCAGCGCCAGCACCGGACAGGCCACCTTCGCCAGGTCGACGGCGGGGTCGTGGAGGACGAAGAACTTGAACCAGGGAGCGGAGAGGCGGCGGATGCCGTCGGTGACGGCGTCGGAGAGCGCCTTCCGCTCGGTCTCGCCGGCCGCGGCCATCTCCTCGGGGAGCGCCGCGACGATCTCGGCCTCGGCCGTGGCGGCGAGCGCCGCCGGATCGGCGCCGACCTCGGCCGTGCACACCGCGTCGAGCATCGCCTCCTGCATCACGCGCGAGCGGCGGATCGCCTTCTCGTCCCCGAGGCCCTCGGAGCGGAGGACGAGCTCCCCCTGGGAAACCAGGATCCTCCGGCCGTCGACGCCGGTGCCGGCGAGCATCACGATCCCGGCCAGGTCGGGCCGGGCGGCGGCGAGCATGGCCGCGATCAGCCCCCCTTCGCTGTGGCCCGCCACCACGATGCGGCGCGGATCGATCCCCGGGCGGGACCGGAGCCAGTCGACCGCGGCGCCGGCGTCGGCGGCGAAGTCGGCGCTCGTGGCCTGCGAGGCGTCGCCGGTCGAGGCACCATGGCCGCGGTCGTCGTAGCGGAGGACGCCGATCCCCGCGCGGGTCAGCGCGTCGGCGAGGACGAGGAACGGCTTGTGGTCCATGATCGTCTCGTCGCGGTCCTGCGGCCCCGAGCCCGACACGAGGACCACGGCGGGGAACGGCCCCTCCCCCTCGGGCAGGGTGAGCGTGCCGGCGAGGGTCACCCCCGCGGCCGCGGTGGGGATCGCGGCGTCGAGGACGCGGTAGGGGAAAGGGGCCCGGGGGGTTTGCGGCCTCGGCTTGGCCGGCGGCTGCGTGGCCGCGGCGCCGGCGGCCACCTTCTCGAGCTCGAGCTTCAGGATGGCGCCCCCCTGCCTCCAGTCGCCGGCGAGCTTGCCGTCGGGCCGAAGCGTGCCCTTGAAGGAGCCCTTCGTGCCGGGGACGTCGATCGTCCACTCGGCGCCGTCGATCGTGAGGTCGCCACGGAAGCCCCCCGCCTTCTGCGCGAGGCTGTCCATCCGCGCCACGCGCTTGCCGTCGGGACCCGGGACGATGCGGAAGCGCAAGGGGAGCTTCTGCACCACCGCGTCGAGCGTGCCGGCCCAGGTCTCGAGGGGCTCCGGCGGCATCGTCTCGCCGGCTGCCACCCGGCGGAAGGCCAGCGGCACGTCACGGCCCCGCTGCGACCAGGTCCCCTTCGCCACGCCGTCGGCGCCGACCTCGGCCACGTACGCGGCGCCGGTGGCCTTGATCGAGAACAGGAGCTTGCCCCCGGCGTCGGAGAAGCCGTCGAGCGGGAAGCGTCTGTCCCCCTCGTCGAAGCTACGGAGGACCGGCGCGACGCCGGCCCCCTTCTCGATGGCGAAGCGGAGCTGCCGCTCCCCCGCCTCGAGCTCGCCGTACCACTCGGCCGCGGCGAGGGCCTCGGACGTCGCGGAGTCGGCCGCCGCCTTGCCGGCGGGCTGGGCCCCCGGCGCGTCGCGGCCGACCAGACCTGCCACGGCGAGGATCAGCGCGGCGAGCGACAGGCCGCGTACGAACCGGAGGACGACTGGCATCGGAGCGACCCTCTGGAGGAAGGGCGCCGGAGACAGTCACGGAGCCCGCGGGGACATGGGCCCTGTCGGAATGACGCCGCGATCAGCCGGCGATCGAGTCGATCCGCACGCGGGTGGCGAGCGAACGGTGGCCGGTGCGGCGGCGGTAGTTCTTGCGGCGGGCGAACTTCTGCACGTAGATCTTCTCGCCCTGCACCGAGCCGAGGACCGCGGCCTTCACCTTGGCCCCCTTCACCACCGGCTTGCCGAGGGTCAGCTTGCCCCCCTTGCTGACGGCGAGGACCTGGTCGAACACCACCTCCTCACCGACGGCGAGGTGGCGGAAGTCGATCTCGACCTCCTGGCCCTCGCTGACCCGGTACTGACGGCCGCCGTCCACCACGATCGCGTACTGCTCGCTCGCACCGGCCATGGTGTCGGCGGAAGAGGAGGAGGAGGAGTTGGCCATGGTGGGGGGTCCGGCTGTCTCTTATACACATCTGACGCTGCCGACGATACTCCTTGTGTA
>CAWUOA010000089.1:0-10775 GCA_963923225.1 uncultured Planctomycetaceae bacterium | reverse complement strand
ATGGAATAGTGGTGCCAGTGGATGGCGCATTTGATCGCGTACACCATCCAGGCCGCGGGCTCGGGCCGGCGCCCCACGAACCGCGCCATCCGGCGGGCGTAGACGCGCCGCAGCCCCCGGTCGTCGACGCGCGCCAGGAGCCGGGCGAACACCCCCGCCGCGAGCACCGCCTCCGTCGCCGCGGTCCGCCACCGCGCCAGCGGACGGCGTCGCAGCCAGTCGGCGCGCGGCCGGCCGAAGCGGAAGCCGCCGTCGAGGAACAGCCGGTCGAGGCGGTCGAACCATGCCTCGGGGGCGTGGAGCCTCCCCTGCAGGTCGACGTAGCCGTCCCGGAGCCGCTCTCGCGACATCCGCGCGGGGAGGACGTTCGTCCCGAACTCGGCCGCGCCGGCCTCGTCGAGCCTGCCCGCGCGCTGCAGCCGCTGGTGGAGGGGCGTCTTGGGGATCGCGGCGAGCATGCCGGCCATGGCGTGCGAGATCCGCGACCGCTCCACGAACGCGATCTGACGATCGAAGACCCCCTCGTCGTCGGCGTCGAATCCGACGATCAGCCCGCACCACACGTCGAGTCCGGCGGCCTGGATCGCGTGGACCTTCTCGACGAGCGTCCGTTCGCCGCGGAGGTTCTGCAGCTTGCCGGCCTCGCGGAGCGCCGCCTCGTCGGGCGTCTCGATACCCACGAACACGCTGGTGAAGTTGGCCTCGGTCATCGCCGCCATCAGCGACGGGTCGTCGGCCAGGTCGATCGAAGCCTCGGAGAAGAGCGTGAGGGGGTAGTCGTGGCGGCGCTGCCAGTCGGCGACCTCGGCGAGGAGTCCGCGGATGGCGGCCTTGTTGCCCACGAGATTGTCGTCGACCACGAAGGCGATGCGGACGCCCGAGCGCCTGAGCCCCTCGAGCTCGGCCACCACCTGCCCGGCGGTCTTGAGCCGCGGCCGGCGGCCGAAGGTGACGATGATGTCGCAGAACTCGCAGGTGAAGGGGCATCCCCGCGAGAACTGCACGCTCCCGAAGAGGTAGTGCCGCATGTCGATCAGATCGAGTCGCGGTGCCGGCACCGACGCCATGTCGGTCCGTGCGGACTGCTCGTAGCGGGTGGCGTGTCGGCCGGCCTCCCATTCGGCGAGGAACCGCGGCCACGTCTCCTCCGCCTCCCCCACGAAGACCACGTCGGCCAGGCCGGCGAAGGCCCCCTCCTCGACGCTCACCCACGGCCCCCCCACCACGCAGAAGGCGCCGCGGGCCTTGAGCTCCGTGAGGATCTCCCGCATCCTCTCCCGCTGCACGCTCATCCCCGTCACGCCGACGACGTCGCCGCGGGCGACGGCGTCGAAGTCGATCGGCGCCACGTTCTCGTCGACGATCCGCACCCGGTGCCCGGCGGGGGTCAGCGCCGCCAGGAGCGGCAGGGCCGCGGTCGGCAGCACCGCCTTCTTCCCGAAAACCGGCAGCGCCCGCTCGAGCCCCCAGTACGACTCGTCGAAACGGGGATTGACGAAGGTGATCGTGGCCATGCGTCAGGGCGACTCCCGCCGGCGGACTCTCCCCGGGGGGTCAGAACTGCTCGAGCCGGAGCACGTCAACGTTCTCCATCCACGCGGTCATCCGCTCGTCGGCGAACGGCGCTCCGCGCAGCGCGTCGAGGATCGTCCCGGCCACCGGCGCACTGACCACGGTCTCGAAGCGGATCAGGTCGCGGCCGCCGCCGGCCTGGCCGTGTCTTCCGCCGCCGTGGCAGGGGACGGCGGTGTAGCCCGACGCCCCCAGCCGGCGGACGGTGTCGGCCAGCGCCGTCTCGAGCGACGCCGCCCCGACCACCGTGATCCGCCGCATCTGCATCGTCACCCGACGGCGGGCGGCGTGCGGGTGCTCCGAGACGCCGCGGTGGGAATCGAGCCCGACGACGTCGAGCTTCAGCCCCGCCTGTCGGAAATCGAGCTCCATCTCGTGGAGCTTCTCCATCACGCTCGAATCGACGAGCGTCGTCCCGGCCAGGTTGACGATCACGTTGTTGTGCTGCACGAGCCCGAGCTGCTCGATCTGGCGCCGGAAGGGGATCCAGTTGCTGAACACCGCCGATCCACTGGCGTCGATCTGCACGGTGTCTTCGCCGACCGGAACGACCTTGAGGAACGGCTTGAAGAACGAGGCCGGCGGCACGCCGTTGATGGCGTGGATCACGAACTTGAGCAGGATCCCGATCGCCACGCCCACCAGCAGGTCGGTGGCGAGCACGCCGAGGATCGTGGCCACGAAGATCAGCAGCTGCTCCGACCCGATCTTGAAGACGTTGATGAACTCGCGGGGCGAAGCGAGGCGGAAGCCGGTGTAGACGAGCATCGCCGCCAGCGCCGACAGCGGCACCATGTGGATCACGGCCGGAAACAGCGCCACCGCCGCGAGGAGGAAGACCCCGTGCCAGAAGTCGGCGAAGCGGGTCCGGGCGCCGTTGTCGATGTTCGACTTGCTGCGGACGATCTCCGAGATCATCGGCAGGCCGCCGATCGAGGCCGCCGCGATGTTCGCCACCCCGACCGCGAGGAGATCGCGGTTCATGTCGGTCTTGCGCTTCCAGGGATCGAGGAGGTCGATCGCCTTGGCCGAAAGGAGCGATTCGACGCTCCCCACCAGCGCGAACATCAGCACCCACCGCAGCCCCGCGGACCGGGTGGCCGGATCGGTGAAGACCGAGAAGTCGGGGCCGGTCGTCGCCGCGAGGAGGTTCCCCGGCACGTTGACGAGATACGACTCGCCCACCGAGTACTCGTGGCCGCCGAAGGTGTAGGGATGCTCGTGGGCCAGATCGAGCCAGCGGCCCAGCGGCAGCGCCACCGCCAGCACGAGCACCTGGGCCGGCACCAGCCGCAGCCAGGCCGGCCGCAGGCTCCCGCGGATCGCTGGCCAGCCGAAGAGGATCGCCAGGCTCGTCAGTCCGATGAGGGTGATGGCCGGATTCATGTGGAGGATCTTCTCGGGGAGCTCCCGGAGGATCTCCAGCGGCTCGCCACTGGCCTTCTGACCGAAGACCACCGGCAGCTGCTTCAGGCAGATGATGATCCCGATCGCCGCGAGCATCCCGTGCACCACCGCGGTGGGGAAGAACTCGCTCAGCGCCCCCGCCCGGAGGAGCCCGAGGAGGATCTGCACCGCGCCGGCGACGCACCCCACGGCGATGGCCATCCGATAGGCGCGGAAATCGGCTTCGGGATCGGCGCCGGCGGTGTATCCGAACGACTGCATGGCCCCGAGGACGATGACGATCAGCCCCGCGGCCGGCCCCTTGATCGTCAGTTCGGAGTCGCTGAGGAACGACGTCACCAGCGCCCCGACGATCGCGGTGAACACGCCCGCCACCGGGGGAAAGCCGCTGGCCAGCGAAATGCCGAGGCAGAGGGGCAGCGCGATGAGGAACACGAGCAATCCGCTCACCGCATCCTGCCGGAAGTAGCGGCGGAAGCCGGCGGCGTTGCCACGGGGCACGTCGCCCCCGTCGGGGACGGCGGCGGGAGACGATCCTAGCGTGGGGGCGCTCATGGGGGCTTTCAGGGGCTGGCTGGGGTTGCGTCCGAGGGGATCCGAAAACACGCCGGACCTCGACGCCGAAAGCGGGGCGGGAAGACGCACCCGGTGCGTCAGGCGCGCGCCGGAGGCCCACGCGGTCCCTGCTCGCCTCTGCCCTGCCCTTGCCGGGCAATGCCTTCGCCATCGCCCCCGGAACAGGTCCGCGGATCGACGGACGGACGGGGAGACGGGAGGCAGGTCGTGCCGACGAGTCGCTCCCGCTGGCCATCCTCCTCGTTCGCCTCGACCTCCTCCTCGGCCTCCGCGAGCGTGCCCGAATCGTCCTCGTGGGTCCCCTCGTGGGGGGATCGATCGGGGGACCCCACCGCCGTGCAGGCGTCGCGGGATTCACCCAGGAGTCCGACGAGACCGAACGACACCGTCGCCGCGATCAGCGCGAGCACGAGCGTCGTTCGTAGCCTGTGGACGGTCATGGCTTGCCTGAATCCGCGGTCCAGCTCCCGAGGATCAGTCTAGATCGGCGGCCCGTCGTGCAGGAAGCCCGTTCTCCCGCCGAGCAGGGAGTTCCGCGGGGTGGCCAGTTCCGTCCCTCGCCGTGATGGGACGTGAGGGGAATGCAAGTTTTTCTCCGGAGCTATCGGCCGACGATACTCTCTTGGTCGTACGTCGGCATCCGCACCAGCGTGCCGACTCCGACGCCCCCCTTCGGCCACGCTCCCATGTTCCGAGCCGCGGCTCATCCACCGTTCGCCGGGACGCTCGTCCGCAGGGCGATCGTGTCGATGCTCGTCGCGTGCGTGGCGACCGGTGGCCCGTGGCCCACCCTCTGCGTGCGGATGCGCCGGTCCGCCGCTCCGCCCCCGCCCGCGTGTTCGCTCCAGGCCGAGTGGGCGGCGGTCCGCAGTCCTCGATCGGATCATCCCGGAACGAGTCCGCTCCTTCCCCCGTCACTCGTCGAGTCCGATCCCACGCTCGACCACGAGGACACCGGCGAAGACTCGGATGATCTCCTCCCGTCCAGTTGCCTCTGCCGGAGCGACGCCGATCGGCGTCATGGCCCCGCCGGACGGTCGGTTCCGAGGTCGACGCCTCGCGTTCCATCGACGTCATTGAGCCTTCTCTGTCGGCTCAACTGCTGAGTTCCCGGCCCTTTTGGCCGGTGCCGGTGGCCCGCCCGCCCGTGGCGAGTCCGCCGTGAACTCCCCGCCCGCCTCCGCGCCCGGCATCGCGTGCGCCGCTCCGTGGTCGGCGCCTGCCGGAGCGGATTGCCGCACGCCGCCGGGAGCCGAACCTGACGATCCTCCCCCGCCATCGAGGTGGCCCGATGACCCTCTGCTTTCGAACCCCGACCCCTGTGGTCCACCGGCCCTCCCCCACGTTCCGCGTGGTCGCCAGCGGCGTCGCGGCGATGCTCGTCGTCACCGCGGGGGGCTGCGAACACGCGACGCCCGTATCGACGCACGACGTCGAGGATGCCCCCTATCGTGTCACGGAAGAGGGCCTCCTTCGGGTCCGGCCCGACCTCGCCCCGAGGCTCGTCTTCACGCGCGTCGAGAAAAGCGCCCTCTTCGCCGAGGTGCACGGCGTGGGGGAGATCGACTTCATGCCGGGGTCGCTGACGGCACTGCGAATCCCGTTCGAGGGGATCGTGGAGTCGGTCGACGTCTCCGCGGGCGCGCAGGTCACCCGCGACCATGTCCTGGCCCGGGTGCGCAGCAGCGAATTGGCACGGATGCGGGCCGACGTCCGCCGGCTGGAGGCGGAGTTGGCCGGCCAATACGACGCGCGCAACCGGATCAAGGATCTCGTCCAGGGTGACATCGTCTCGACCCGGAGACTCGTGGAGATCGAGGCCCGCATCGGCAGTCTCGAGGCGGAGCGCAACGGCATCCTCGTGGCCCTCCGTGCCGCCCGCACCAGCGCCGCCGGGGAGGATCTCTTCGAGCTCCTCTCGCCGCGCGACGGCCAGGTGATCATGCGCCACGTCGATCCGGGCGAGCACGCGCACGACCCCGAGAATCAGCCCGCGTTCATCGTCGCCGACCCGACGTCGCTGGTCGTCACGGCGAGCTTTCCCGAGCGCGACGCCCCGCTCCTCGAGGAGGGGTTCCTCTGCCGCGTCGACGTCCCCGCGCTCGGCGACACCCCGCTCACGGGCCGGGTCGTCTCCGTGGTGCGGGCGATCGACCGCGAGCGGCGCACCGTCGACGTGACCTGCGTCTTCGACGCCCTCGTCCCCGGCGTCCGGGCCCACATGCTCGCCCACGTCACCGTCGCCGTGGAGGGGGAGCCGAGGCTCGTGGTGCCCCGCGACGCCGTCCTCCTCCGCCGTGACGACCGGGTGGTGCTCGTGCGACGCGGCACGGACGAGATCGAGCGACGCAGCGTCATCGTCGGCACGAGCGTCGACAAACGGATGGTGATCCTCTCCGGCGTGTCGGAGGGGGAGGAGGTGGTGTCGAGCGGCGCGGTGCTGCTCGACGGCGAACTCGACAAGCTGCTGTGAGGCCGCATCCGCGGCGCGGCGGTCCTTCCCCCCGGGTGCCCCGATCATGCTCGAACGACTCAGTCGGATGGCGGTCGCGCGGTGGCGCGTGGTGCTCGCGCTGACGGCGCTGTACTGCCTCGTCGGGTGGCGCTGTTTCAGCAGGCTGCCGATCGAGGCCTTCCCGGACGTCACCGACCCGCGGGTCGAGGTGGTGGGAACCTACCCGGGACAGGCCGCCGAGGAAGTGGAGCGGCGCGTGACGGTGGAGCTCGAGCGCGTCCTCGCCGGGACACCGAAGCTCCTCGACCTGCGCAGCGTCTCGGTGTTCGGCCTGTCGCTGGTGACCCTCACGTTCGAGGAGGGCACCGGCGACTTCGAGCTCCGCACGCTGGTCGCCGAACGGCTCCGTGACGCCGCCCTCCCCGACGGGGCCACGGCGGCGATGGGGCCGCAGTCCACCCCCGTGGGACAGATCTACCGCTACACGCTGCGCGGTCCGATGGGCCTCAAGGATCTCCGCGCCATCCAGGACTTCGTCGTCGAAAGGCGCCTCCGCGCCGTCCCCGGCGTGGCCGACGTGGTCACCTTCGGCGGCTTCGAGCGCAATTACCAGGTACGCGTCGACCCGATCCGTCTCACCGCCGCCGGGATATCCGTCGACGACGTCCACGCGGCGATCGCCAGGGCCAACGAGAACGCCGGTGGCGGGTACAGCGGCATCGGCTCGCAGGAGTTCGTCGTTCGTGGCATGGGAGTGATCCGCGACCCGCAGGAGCTCGGCGACGTCGTCCTCGACACCCGCGGCTCGGTGCCGATCCACATCCGCGACGTCGCGGACGTCATCGAGGGGTCCACCCCGCGCCGCGGCGCGGTGGGCCGCGGCCGGACCGACGACGTCGTCGAGGGGATCGTCCTCCTGCGCCGCAAGGCCCACCCCAGCGTCGTCCTCGCGGGCCTGCAGGAGCGAGTCGACGAGCTCAATCGCACCGCGCTGCCAGAGGGGGTCCGCATCGACACCTTCTACGACCGCACCACCCTGATGCAGGCCACGCTCGCCACCGTCGGCCGCAATCTGGCCGAGGGGGTGACGCTCGTGCTCCTCGTGGTGTGGCTGTTCCTCGGCTCGCTGCGTGCGGTGGTGGCCGTGGCGGTCGTCGTGCCGATCTCGATGCTCTCGGCGTTCATCGGCCTGACCTGGCTCGGCCTCCCGGCGAACCTCATCTCGCTGGGCGCCATCGACTTCGGGATCCTCGTCGACGGGGCGATCGTGGTCATCGAGGCGACGCTCCACCGATTCCACGAGCATTCCCACGGCAGGCCGCCGGCCCCGGCCGATGCGGGCCGGCACATCGCCGATGCCGCCGCGGGGGTCGTGCGCCCGGTGGCCTTCGCGATGGCGATCATCATCGTGGCGTTGGTGCCGATCTTCTTCCTCGAGCGCGTCGAGGGACGGATCTTCGCCCCCATGGCCTACACCTACGCCTTCGCGCTGGCCGGGGCCATGGCCTCGGCGACGGTCGTGGTCCCGGCGCTCGAACGGCTGCTCTTCCGCGGCCGGTTCCGCACCGCGGAGCCGGCCTGGCTCCTGCTGGCGGGCCGGGCCTACGGGACGCTCCTCGGGCTCTGCGATCGGGTCCGCTGGCTCCTCCTCCCCGGTGCACTGGCCGCCTGTGCGGCCCTGGCATGGTACGCCGCCGGAATCGGCACCGAGTTCCTCCCCGAGCTCAACGAAGGGGGCTTCTACGTCACCTCGATCTTCCCCTCCACGATCGCCCTCGACGAGACGCGGCACCAGGTGGGGCTGATGCGCGACGCGATTCTCGAGACCCCGGAGGTGCTCGACGTGATGTCGCACGTCGGACGCCCGGAGAACGCCACCCAGGCCGAGGGACCGAACAACGCCGAGTTCTTCATCGTGCTCCGCCCGGAGCGCGATTGGGCGAAGGGACGAACGCGGCAGGGAGTGGAGGCGGAGCTGCGCAGGAACCTCTCGGTGATCCCCGGCGTGCAGCACAACTTCTCCCAGCCGATCACCGACCGGGTGTTCGAGACGATCTCCGGGATCATCGGACAGGTGGTCCTCAAGATCCGGGGCAGCGATCTCGAGCGGATGACCGAACTCGCCGCCGAGGCGAAGGAGCGGCTCGCCGCCGTTCCCGGCGTGGTCGATCTGGCGATCTACCAGGCGGGCGACGTGCCGACGCAGCGCATCGAGCTCAATCGGGACGCCCTCTCCCGCCGCGGCCTCGCCGTCCACGACATCCAGAACTCCATCCGCATCGTCCTCGGCAGCGAGAAGGCGACGGAAATCTGGGAGGGGGAGCGGCGTTTTCCGGTGAGCATCCGCCTCCCCAACGAGGCCCGCGCCAACATGGACATTCTCGGGCACATGTTCGTGGGGAGCCCGGAGAAGCGGATCACGCTGGCGGAGGTGGCCTCGATCGAACAGGTCCAGGGGAGGGCCGCGATCTGGAGGCAGGACTTCGCCCGTTTCGTGGCGGTCAAGTTCAACGTCCGCGGCCGCGACCTGGGGAGCACCGTCGAGGACGCCCAGTCCGCCATCGCCGCCCTCGACATGCCCGCCGGGATCCATCCCACCTGGAGCGGCGAGTTCCAGAACCAGCGACGGGCCATGGGGAGGCTGGCCGTGTCGGTGCCGATCGCGTTGGCGGTGATCGTCGGTGTCCTGTTCGTGAACTTCGGTCGCTGGGCCCCCACGCTCGTGATCCTCGCCGTGCTCCCGGTGGCGGCGCTGGGGGCGGTGGCGGGCCTGCGTCTCATGGGGGTGAACTTCTCCGTGTCGAGCGCCGTCGGATGCATCGCGCTGCTCGGGCAGGTGGTGCTTTCGGGAGTCATCGAATGCGAGCGCTACCTCGCCGCCTGGGAGGCGACCGGCGACCGGCGCACGGCGCTCCTCCGCGGCGCCCGCGACGCCTTCCGGCCGGTGATGCTCACGACGACGCTCGCGCTGTTGGGACTGGTGCCGGCGGCGCTCGCCCACGGCATGGGAAGCGAGACGCAGAGGCCCTTCGCCATCGCCATCGTCTCGGGGCTGCTCGCGTCGCTCCCGGCGGTGACGATCCTCGTCCCGATCGTTTTCTCGATGGTCGCCAGCCGCGGCGGGAGGCCCCGGATCGTCGCCGCCGCCGGCGACGCGCGCTAGCGTCCGCTCGGGCCCCACAGCGCCGTCGACGGCACCGAGGCGTTCCCGGCGCGATCGACGACGCGCACCCTCAGCCAGGAGCGTCCCTGGGGAAGGGCAGCCCCCGCCGGCAGGCTCGTCCAGGCGCCGCCGCGGAGGGAGTATTCGTAGCGCACGGTCGCGTCGCCCCGCGCCGCCGGGGCCATCGCCCCTCCGGTGAACGCCGCCGCCCAGTTCGGCGGCAGCGGCGGCGCGGCGCGGTCGAGGGTGAACGCGAACCGCGTCGCCACGGAGACGTTGCCCACGGCGTCGATCTGTCGGACGAGGACGGTCACCGCCCCGTCTGCCGGCGTGAAGCGGCTGCTCCAGGTCTTGCCGCCGTCCCCTGAATACTGCACCGTCGCCCCGCGTTCGACGCCGCCGAGGGCGAGCGTCGCCTCCGAGGTGACCAGGTCGGAGTCGCTCCACCCGGTGTCACGCGCGAGGCGCACGGTGGGGGCGAGCGCCACCGAGTCGATCCGGAAACGCAGAGGCGTCGATGGGGCGGAGACGTTGCCGGCGGCGTCGATCTGCCGCACGCGGACGGTGTTGGCCCCCTCCTGCACCGGCCACGACCCGCTCCAGGCGCCGCCCGCCGCCGAATACTCCACGCGCGCACCCGGCTCGATCCCGCGCGGCGCCGGCGCCGCCGAGCGCCGCACCGGCTCGCCCGCGCCGGGGCGCGTGCCGTCGGCGAGCCAGAGGGTGGGCGTCTGCGGCGCGCGGCGGTCGAGCGTGAAGGAGAAAGACGTCGTCGGCGACACTTGCCCCGAGGGGTCGGTCTGACGCACGAGCACCGTCCGGGCCCCCTCCACGTCGCCCGGCGGGCGCGTCGACCAGACGCGGCCACCGTCGATCGAATACTCCACGGTCGCCCCCGTCGCGGCCGTCACGGCGAGCGTTCCGTCGGAGGTGATCCGGTCCCCGGCGTCGGTGCCGGTGTCGTGGGCGAGCGTCACCGCGGGCGCCGGTGGCGGGGAGCGACGGAAGAAGGCCCCGAGCCCCGTGACCATGCCGCCGCCGGCGCCGAGTCCGCCCCCGGCGAGGCTGCCCGACATCGCCATCACCGGCAGGCCCTCGCCATCGGCGACGATCCCGCCCGACGGCAGGCCTTCGCCCCCGTCGGCGATCCCCGCACCCATCACCACGACCATCGACACGAGTCCCAGGAGGAGATTCGACGGCGACTGGAGGACGACGTACCACGTCTGCATGGCGGCTCCGCCGTCCGCGGGCAGCGCCGGCAGCGCGTCGAGCGGCACCGGCCACGTCGCCGCCGGATCGGTCCCCTCGCCACCGAACAGGGCCCCCTTCACCAGGCCGTCGATCGCCCCGCCCGGCTCGCCCGTAACGGGATCGATCTCGAGGAGGGGATCGGGGAGCGCCGGGTCGTTCGGGCGGGACCAGAGCAGATCGATCCCGCTGGCGAGCCCCGCGTCCGCCGCCGACGCACGGACGCGCAGCACGATGCCGCCGCTCGATCCCGTGGCGGCCCAGGCGATCCACGGGGCGGAAGGCGCGGCGTCGGCATCCACCGGGAACACCCCGATGGGAATCCCGCCGATCACGAAGCCCTCTCCGGGC
>CAWUOA010000088.1:0-10954 GCA_963923225.1 uncultured Planctomycetaceae bacterium | reverse complement strand
CGAAATCCCCCTCCGGGGCCACCACCTTGAGGGAGAACATGAAGAACGAGATCAGTTGGAACACGACGTCGATCATCGGCGTCATGTCGATGGAGATCCGGTCGGGGAGGTCGCTCGTGCGTTTGGCCATCCGCTCACCGCCGTTCGTCGTACTGGGCACGGAGGGCGAACCGCTCGAATCCCTTCTCCTGGCAGATGCGGATGATGTCCTGCACCTCGCCGGTCCGGGCACGGCCGTCGGCACGGACGATGACGGTCGCCGTATCGGGCTGGCGGCCGGCATCGAGCATCACCGACTTCTCCCGCTCGAGATAGCCGCCGATGTCGCGCACGCGAACGAGCTCGCCGGCATAGATCACGTCGCCCGAATCGGTGAGCTGGAGCGTGATGGGCTGCTCCACCGGCCCCTCCGCCGGCTTCGCCAGCTGGCTCAGGGGGAGCTGGATGCGCTCGTCCTGTTCCGCCTCCGAAAAACTCATCACGAACATGAAGAAGGTGATCAACTGGAAAGTCATGTCGATCATCGGCGTCATGTCGATCTCGGTCTTCGACGGTCCGTCGCCTCCGCGTCTGGCCATGGGGATCAGGCTCCGGTGCCAGTGGACTTCTTCACCTTGGCCTGGAGATCGGCGAAGAGCGTCGACATGATGCCGGAGGTCTCCTTCGCGATGTCCCCGTTGAGCGTTTGCATCCAGTTCTTGAACAGCGCGTAGCAGGCGATGGCGGGGATCGCGAGCCACAGGCCGATGAGCGTGGTGATGAGGGCCTGCGAGATGCCGACGGCGAGCTCCGAGGGCTTGGGCTGGGTCTCCGACTTGGCGATCACCATGAACGCCGACACCATCCCGTCGACCGTCCCCAGGAGCCCGAACATCGGTGCCAACGCCCCGATGAGCGACACGTAGCTCACCTTGTGTTCGAGCTTCATCTGCTCGTCGGCCGTGGCCTCCTCCACCGCGGCGGTGGACTGTTCCACCGCGGTGTTGGTCAACTCGACCAATTCCTTGACCGTCGTGGGCCGCGAGGCCTGGATCTTCCCCAGGGCGGCCGCCAGGCCCGCCGCGAGGACGTGACCGGCGTAGGAATCGTTGGCCGCGGCCAGATCGTACGCCTGCTGGTATTCCTTCGCCTCGACGTGGGCCCTGACCGCGCTGCACAGCTCCTTCGGCATCAGCGCCTCGCGGCGGACCTGCAGGAAGCACATCACGAGCAGCGCGACGAGCAGGAAGGAAAGGACGAGGAAGATGACCACGTACCTGATGCCGAGGGCTTTGATGAAGAACTCGAGCATGTTCTCGTCGGCGGCCGGGGCGGCCTCCTCGTCGGCCAGATCGTCCTGGGCGACCGCCGCGGCGGGGACGGCAAGCGGCGCGACGAAGGCGCCCGCCGGGAGGAGGAGGGCCACGGCCATCGCGCCCCGGGCCAGACATTCCCGGGCGACACGGGCGGCCACGGCCAGCCCCCCGGCCAGCGCCCCAGGGGTCGATGCGAGGGCGATCGTCGAACCCCCGGATCCCGCCATCACCGTCTCGTTTCCTGCCGACCGCATGAATCGTCTCCTCGGATGCTTCCCACCACTCGGCCGCGCTGCCCGATCCCGCGCCGCTGGCCGACGCCGGCCGCTGTTCCCGTAACGAGGATCGTACGCCAGCCCGCCGGATCCCCTCAAGTCGGCCGGCGGGCCCCTTCCGGGCCGCCCTTCGAGGACCGATCCTTCACGACTTCGCCCCCGCCAGTTTCTTCGTCCATTTCGACCCCGGATAGGTCGACTCGAGCATCGCCTTGGTCTCCCTGGCCCGTTCGGGGTTGGCCGCCTTCTCCCACAGGTCGACGAGGTTGAAGAGGGCCTCGGCGTGCGTGTCGGGGGTGGCGTTGTAGACCAGATCGACGGTGAGGAAGGCGATGAGCGCGTCCTGCTCCTTGCCGGGGATCGCCCGGTAGGCGTGGCCCAGCGCCGCATAGGCCCCGGCGAGCACGCCACCGTCTTCCGGATCGGCCTCGCGGATCACCTCGCGGACGATCCCCGCCGCTTCGTCCCCCTTGCCGAGCGCCGCGAGGCACCGGGCCCGGCCCAGTTCGGCGGCGCTCTTCTGCGCCAGGCTGGCATCGTCCTTGGCGTCGATGGCCAGCGCCGCATCGAACTCCCCGAGGGCCGCGGCGTACTTCTCCTGCTCGAGGAGCATCGCGGCCCTCGCCGACGCGGCACGCACCTTGAAGGCAGGCGGGCCGGCGGCAAGCTTCGCGTACTCGGCCAGTGCCTTGTCGGCGAGCCCCGCCCGGGCGAGGAGATCGCCGAGGAGCTCGTGCATGTCGTAGGCGTGGTGGCTCTGCGGATGCCGGGCGAGGAAATCGGCGACCTGCTTGCCCGGCTCGCGCGGATCGCCCCCGGCGGCGAGCGCCTGACGCGCCGCGGCGGCGGCCCGCACCCACTCCACCTCGTCGAGGAGGATCTGCTCGGCTCCGTCGAGATCCCCCTGTTGGATCTTCGCCAGTTCCTCGAGCGCGTCGGCCGGCCGGCCGCGGGCGAGCATCGTCCGCGCCGCCTTGAGCTCCTGCGGCTCGCCGCCGAAGACCACCTCGCGGACCTGGTCGATCGGCACCTTCTTCGTCTCCCCCGAGCGGTCCTCGACTTGGACCTCGCCCGCGTCGGCCGAGATGACGCGGCCGGTGATCGTGCCGGTGCGGGTGACGACGCGGTCCGGCGTCTGGGCGGCCGCCCGGCGGGCGCCGCCGGCAGCGGCGAGCAGGAGGGCGGCGAGGAGCGCCGCGGTTCGGAGGAGAGGGTGGGAGGGCATGGCGTTGGATCGTGAAGGAGCGATTCGGGGCGGAGGAGTGGGGCGGACGGGACCGGATCCGATCCGGTCGGCGCAGGACGGGCCTAGCCCTGCGGGGCTTCGTCGAGTTCGGCGAGACCGCGGGGCGAGGCCTCGCCCCGTTCCTTCTGCACGCGGCGGAGGAGGGCGTCGAACTGCGCCCGGAAGGCGTCGCCGCCGAGATCGGGGTAGAGCCGGTAGGTGATGGCGATGTCGTTCGTGGCCATCTCGAGGAGCTTGGCCCGCTCCTGGCCGGCCTTGGCCAGGAGCGCCAGCCGGCAGCGGACGACGTTCAGGCGGGCCTCGAAGAACTTCGTCCGGGCGTCGGCCGCACGGGGATCGGCGGCCTGGCGGGCGAGACGGTTGGCGATCCCGCCCCATCCCCAGGCGACGCCGCCGCCGTTCTTCCGCCCGGCGATCGCCTCGCGCAGCCACCGCGTCGAGGCGGCGGCGTCGGAGGACTTCTCGCCGGCGGCCTGGAGGATCTCCGCGGCCTGGATCTGCGCGTCGAGCGAGTTCTGCCGGCGCGGGTCCGAGAGGATCCAATCGACGTGCCCGAGGGCTTCCTCCCAGCGGCCGAGCTCGCGGTAGACGCTCGCCAGCCGGAGACGGATCGAGGGGACGAAGCGTGCGATGTCGTCTCCACTGGCACCGTCGGCCGGGGGGCTCGCGGTCCCGGCACGGGAGAGGAGCGCCTCGTACACCTCCGCGGCCCGGGCGAGGTAGGCCGCGGCCTTCGCCTTCGGGACCACCGAGCCGGAGCCGGAGCCCGAGCCGAGCGAGAGGTACGTGGTCGCGACCCACATCTGCGAGGCGGTCTTCGAATCGCGTTTGGCCACCCCCTCGAGGAACTTCTCGAACCCCGAGAGGATCGCCGCCACGCGTGGATCGGACTCCGCCGACGCCCCCGCGGCGGCGAGCGCCTCGAGCTGCCCCTGCAGGTCGCGGCCCATCGAGAGGTACATCGACGTGAGCTTGGCGGAGGCCTCGGGGCCGGTGCCCGCGACCGCCTCGAGCTTCGCCATCGCGGCCTGCGCCTTGTCGAGTTGCTGCGACTGGATGAAGAACCGCAGCGCCACCGTGGCGGCGTTCTCGGCGAGCGCCCCGGTGAAGGCCCCGTCGGCGGCGGAAAGGAGCGTCCAGCCGCCCCAGCCGGGATGTTCGAGGAGCTTCGTCGCCGTGTCGGTGTCCCCGTCCTCCATCGCCACCTGGCAGCGGGCCAGGCCGCCGGCGATCGCCACCGGCCCAGCCGGAGCGTCCGCCGGGACGGCGGCGAGCCCCCGGTCGAGCGCCGCGACCGCCTTCGCCTTCCAGTCGGCGAGCGTCTCGGGGGAGGGCCGGGCGTCCTCGGGCAGGCGGCGCCGTTCGAGGACCTCGCGCCACAGTGCCGCGCCGGCCCGCAAGAGCGTCTCCTGTCCCTTGACCGCGTCGGCGGGTACCCCCGCGGCGATCGCCGAGAGTCGGTCGGCGTCGTGGGCCTCGGCCGCCGCGGCCACCGCGATCTGCGCCGCCTCGGCGCTCTCGGCCTCCTTGGGCCAGGCCCGCATGATCGTCGCGGCCACGTCGGCGCAACGTGCCTTGGCGTCGGCCCGCCAGGCGGGCGGACCCTCACGGCCGAGCATCTGCCAGCTCGCCATCGCGATCTTCGCCGACTGCTTGGCTCCCTTGGCACCGGGATAGCGCTCGGCCAGGAGCGTGCCGATCACGGCCGCGTCGTGATGCCGGCCGGCGTCCCAGAGCAGATACGTGAGCAGCGAACGGGCCTGGTTGACGTCGTCGACGGGGACCCCCTCGCCGCGGGCCAAGGCCCGCTTCAGCGACTCGATCGCCCGGGACCGTTCGCTCGCGGCGGCGGACTGCGCGGCGGCCGTCTCCTCGGCCTTCCCCGCCGCGGCTGCCGCCTTCGCCTCCGCCTGCTTCTCCTGCATCGCCGTCACGGCGCCGGCGGCGATGTCGTAGGCGGCGACGAAGGCGGTGGCGGGATCGTCGTCGTCGTCGCCGACATGCCGGCCGAGGCGTTCGAGCAGGGCCCGGGCGTCACGGGCATGGTCGCGGTTCACCCGCGCGACGTCGGTGGCGAGCTTCTTGGCATCGCGGAGGAGCGTCGGTTTCCGCCCCTTCTGGTCGGGCGGGAGCACCTCCGCCTTCTCCGCCAGGAGCAGCGCCGAGCGGTACTTCATCCCCAGCCAGTCGGCGTCGAGCCGGTCGGCGGGGACGTTGGCCAGGGCGAGCCGCTCGAGCCGCGGGTCGAACTGGTCGTAGACCTTCTGTTCGAGCCAGGCCTCGAGCGAGGTGTTGATCGCCTTGGCCCGCAGCGACGGCACGAAGCCCGAATCCCCCTCCAGTCCGCGGACGGCGGCGAGCGTGAGCAGCGCCGTGTCGAGGAGCTTCTTCCGCTCCTCCGGCGCCTGCTCCGCCTGCGCCAGCGCCACCCAGTTCCGCCCCTCGTAGTAGCGGGCGTAGAGGCCGGCGCCCCACTTGGGATACTTGTCGAAGAGCTTGCGGTACTTCTCCGACGACGCCCGCACGAGCGTCTTCCACTCCTCGGAGCCGGCGGGGAAGGCCTTCGACTTCTCCCAGTAGGCGTTGCCCACCAGGAGCCGGGTCTGGAGGAGGTCGGCACGAAGGTCGTCCTGCCGGTTCTCGAGCCGCTCGAGTTGCTTGACGTCGCCGGTGGCCTTCTTCGCCGGGCGCTTTTTCTTCCCGGCGCCGTCGCCGGATTCCTTCTCCTTCCCGGCGCCCTTGAGCGCCGCGATCCGCGCGTCGACGTCACGCAGCGCGGCGAGCACCGCGTCCTCCGCGTTGTTGGGGGGCGGAATCTCGGCGCCGGCCTCCCGCGGCGGGGCGCCGAGCACGGCGATCGCCGCGTCGAAGAGGGGCACCGCGTCCTGGGAGAGCTTCGCCGCATCCTCGCCGGGCCGCTTCGCCTGGAGGAGCTTGAGCCGGCCGCGCTCGACGAGCAGGTTCCCTTTCTGGGTGTAGGCAGTGATCGCGTCGTCGCCGGAGGGACTGGCGGCGAGGACGCGGTCGAGTTCGGCGCCGGCCTGTTCCAGAAGGGCCGCCCGGCGGGGCCCGGCC
Source organism: uncultured Planctomycetaceae bacterium (assembly GCA_963923225.1). Lineage (GTDB taxonomy): Bacteria > Planctomycetota > Planctomycetia > Pirellulales > UBA1268 > QWOP01. The sequence goes on along the minus strand of CAWUOA010000088.1, from coordinate 5,063 downwards.
GGCTCGCGCCGCGCCACTCCCGCCAGGGCCGTCGCCCGCCGCAGCGGGATACCGCGGCGGAAGGCCTCGGTGAGGGTGGTGTCGGCCGCCGCCCTGTCGAGGACCGCGAGGACGATGTCGTGCATCCGTCTCTCGACGAGGCCGTCGAGGAGTTTCCGCGTCGCGATCTCCTCGGTGCCCGGCGTCCCGGGGGCCGCGCGGTCCTGCACGGCGGCGACCTGGCGGACGAGGACCGCAGGAAGCGCCGCGACGAGGAGGCCGGCGGCGAGCATCCAGACGCCGCCGCGTGCAACCGTCCCGGTCGATCCGCGCGGCGTCGTCATCGTGAAAAATCGCCCCGTGTCCGGCGCCAACGCGCCGCCGCCCGAAAGGCCCCTGGGATTCATTGTCCGCATCGGCCCGGGACCGTCAAACGATCCCGCGCCGCTTCGGCGGGCGACGGGACTCAGGGACGGGCGGCGCGGCCGGCGGCGGACGAGGCCGCCAGCCAGTTGGGAAGCTGGCCGGCGGCGGGCATGCGCACCACCTTCACCGAGCGGATCCCCGGCACCGCGGCCACCGCGGCGATCGCCTCGGCCGACGGCTCGGAGTCGAGATTGAGGACGCCGATCGCGTCGCCGCCGGGAGTGGACCGGCCGACGGTCATCTGGGCGATGTTCACCCCCAGGCCGCCGAAGGCGGTGCCGACACGGCCGATGATCCCGGGCACGTCCTGGTGGGTGAAGACGAGCAGGACCCCGTCGAGATAGGCCTCGAGGCGGTGTCCCTCGAGCTGGACGAGCCTCGGCATGGCGTGGCCGAAGAGGGTCCCGGCGGCACGGTGGACCCGGCCGTCGGCCACCAGATCGACGGCGACGACGGAGCTGAAGGCGCCGGGGTCGGTGCGGCTCTGCTCGACCAGATCGATGCCGCGCTCGCGGAGGAGCACCTCGGCGTTGACGATGTTCACCTCGTCGAAGGCCGACTCGAGCAGGCCGGCGGCGAAGGCCGCGGTGACGAGCTTCGTGTTCCGCGCGGCGATCTCGCCCCGGTAGGCGATCGAGCAGCTCTTGGGGTGCGAATCGTCGAGCTGCGAGAGGAGCAGGCCGAGCCTCCAGGCCAGGTCGAGGAACCCGCGCACCCCCTCGAGCGTCGCCGCGTCGATGGGGCTCGAGTTCACCGAGTGGCGGATGGCGCCGGTGGAAAGGAAGTCGACCAGCAGCCCGACACCCTCGACCGCCACCTGAGACTGGGCCTCCTCGGTGCTCGCCCCGAGGTGGGGCGTGACGAGGACGCCCGGCTTCTCGAACAGCGGCGACTCGGTGCAGGGCTCCTTCTCGAAGACGTCGAGCGCCACGCCGGCGATCACACCGCTCTCGAGGCCGGCCAGGAGCGCCTTCTCGTCGTAGATCCCGCCGCGGGCGCAGTTGATGAGGCGCACGCCGGGCTTGAGGATCTCGAGCTCCTTCATGCCGACGAGATACTTCGTCTCCTCGGTGAGCGGCGTGTGGACGGTGAGGTAGTCGACCTGGGGGAGCATCTCGCGGACGCTCGGCACCAATTCGATCCCCAGCTCCGCCGCCCTCTCGGTCGAGAGGAAGGGATCGTAGCCGAGGACGCGCATGTCGAAGGCCCGGGCCCGCGCGGCCACCGCCTGCCCGATCCGCCCCAGGCCGACGATGCCGAGCACCTTGCCGGCGACCTGCACCCCCATGAACTTGTTGCGGTCCCAGCGGTGGGCGCGGAGGCTCGCGTCGGCGGCGGCGACGTTGCGCGACAGGGCCAGGAGGAGCGTGAAGGCGTGCTCGGCGGTGCTCACCGTGTTGCCCGCCGGGGTGTTCATGACGACGATCCCCAGACGGGTCGCCGCCTCCTTGTCGATGTTGTCGGTGCCGACGCCCGCGCGGACGATCGCCTTGAGCTTCGTGTTGCCGGCGAGGGAATCGGCGGTGATCTTCACGCCGCTGCGGCAGATCGCCCCGTCGTGGCGGGCGAGCGCCTCGCGGAGGGCGTCGCCGGAGAGGCCGGTGGCGATCTCGTGGCCGATGCCCTGCGCGCGGGCCGCTTCGAGGAGCGCCAACCCGTCCGGGCTGAGCGTGTCGAGGACGATGATCGAGGGCATGGCTGTCTCGCGGCGGGAGGGGAGGGCGGAGGAGGGGGCCGGCGCCGGGCGTGCCCGGGAGTTCCCGCCGGGCGGCGTCGACGCTGGAGCCGCCCGCGGGGGCGGGTCAGGCGCGGTGGGAGTCCTGGAACTCGAGCATGTAATCGCGGAGCTTCTCCACGCCCTCGACCGGCATGGCGTTGTAGATGCTCGCGCGGATGCCGCCGACGGAACGGTGGCCCTTGAGATCGACGAGGCCGCGGGCCTTGGCCCCCTTGGCGAAGGCCGCATCGAGTTCTTCGCTGGCCATGCGGAAGGTGACGTTCATGTCGGAGCGGCACTCGGGGCGGGCATGGCCCTGATAGAAGCCGCCGGAGCGGTCGATCGCGTCGTAGAGGAGCTTCGCCTTGGCGGCGTTGTGGCGGGCCATCCCTTCGAGGCCCCCCATCCGGTCGCGGATCCACTGGCAGACGAGCCCGAGGACGTACACCGCGAACACCGGCGGCGTGTTGGCGCGCGAGCCGTTCTTCACGTGCGTGCGGTAGTCGAGCATCGTGGGGAGGTCGTCGCGGCTCCGTTCGAGGAGATCCTTGCGGAGGATCACCGCGGTCACTCCGGCGATGCCGGCGTTCTTCTGCGCACAGGCGTAGATCAGGCCGTACTTCGGCACGTCGATCGGACGGGAGAGGAAGTCGCTCGAGCAGTCGCAGACGAGCGGCGCCTTGCCGAAGACCGGGTCGGTCTTCCACTGCACCCCCTGGATCGTCTCGTTGCTCGTGACGTGGACGTAGGCCGCGTCGGGGGAGAGCTTGACCTCGGCTGGCGACGGGAGTCGGTCGTAGTTGGTGGCGCCGCCGTCCCAGGCGACGTGCGTCTTCCCCTCGCGCTTGGCCTCCTTGAGGCCGGTCTGGCCCCAGGTGCCGGTGACGACGTAGTCGGCCGGCCCCGGCTGCCCGCGGAGGAGGTTCATCGGCACCATCGAGAACTGCAGGCTCGCTCCCCCCTGGAGGAAGATCACCTCGTGGTCGGAGCCGATCCCGAGCAGGCCGCGGAGATCGTGCAGCGTGTCCTCGAGGATCTTGTCGAACGGGGGGCTGCGGTGGCTGATCTCGAGGACCGAGATGCCGACGCCGGGCAGCGAAAGCATCTCGTCGCGGGCCCGCTCGAGGACCTCGAGCGGCAGCACGGCCGGCCCGGGGGAGAAGTTGAAGACGCGTTCAGGGCGGGCAGGGGCTGTCATGCGATCCGTCACTCTTCGGGGGTCCGTGTCCCGCGCGTCCGCCGCGGGTGCTGTCGGGCGACCGGTCCCTCCCGGGCTCTCGGCCGGGGCGGGGGGAGGACGCGGGGGGACGATCGGCCCGCGCACTCGATCCGGAAGGTCCCGGAACGCCGCAGAATAGGAGCGCCGCCCGGAAGGGTCAACGGGCCGGAACCGCTGCCGCGGCAGGGGGCTGCCAGGGCACCGGAGCAGGGGCCATCGGCGGCACCGGAGCCGGCGCCGAGGGGAGCGCCGCCGTCCGCACCACGCCACCGGCGGGCACGCCCCCGAGCGTGGCGACGCGCGCCGCGACGACCGGCTGGCGCGAGTCGACGGCCAGCGCCCGGGAGTAGTCGGCGAGGGCGCCGGCGGAGTCGCCGCTCGCTTCGCGGATCTGCCCGAGGGCCACCAGCGCCCGGGGATTCGCGGGATCGATCGCCAGCGCGTCGACGAGGTGGTTCTCGGCGTCGCGCAGGTCGCCGTGTTCCTGGCAGAGGCGGGCCAGTTCGATCTGCGGATTGGGATTCGTCGGCTGGCGCCGCGACCAGTCCTCGAGCAGCGCCACCGCCTCCGGGCTCCGCTTTTCCTCGACCAGGAGCACCGCCAGGCCGCGCTGGCAGGCTTCGTGGTTGGGATTGCGCGACAGGCAGAGGTGGTAGTACTGCTCCGCCGTCCGCCAGTCGCCCGCCTGCCCGAAGACCTTCGCCTGCTGGTGGTAGGTCGCCCCGAGGTTGTAGAAGCAGTCGGGGCTGCCCGGCTGGCGGGCGAGCGCTTGCTGGAAGGAGTTGACGGCGCCGAGGTAGTTGCCCTGCTGGTAGAGCTTCACCCCCTCGGCATTGTCGTTGCGCACGAGCGACCCGCAGCCAACCGAGGCCGCCGCCACGATCGCCAGCACGCACGCCCGAAAGCCGACGCGCCAGGCGCGCGGCATCCTGGGCCAATCGTGGGGACGAGCAGGGGGCATCGGCAGGGCTCCGGACGGGCCGGGGACACTACCGGGCCCCCCGCCGACGGACAAGGTCGGCCGGGGGCCGTCCGAACCCGCTCGAGCCCCGGTCACCTTCACGTGGCCGACTTGACGTAGCCCAGCGACCGCAGGACCCCGAGGACCTCGCTGCAGGTGGGGAAGTTCCGGCCGCTCGACCGCTTGTACCGCTCGAGGGCCTGCATGAACTCCACCTCGTCGGCGGCGTAGTCGCGGTCGCAGGTGGTGGGGTCGACGAACCGGCGGCGGCGGGGCCCCTTGCCGGCGGAGCGGGCGGCATGGATGGCCCGTTCGGTGGAGCGGGAGGCACGGAAGGGGGCGGCAAGCGCGGGGGCGGCGACGGCGGACATGGCGGGTGGCTCCGGCGAAAAGTCAGGGCGGGAAAGACGGGGCGACTGGCGAAACTCTGCCGGAAGTATTCCCGCTTCCTCCTGCGCGGCCTGTGGCGCGGAGCGAAAAATTGCCGGTCCCGGTGACTTTCCGGGCCTCCCCACCGTCACGACCGGCAGGATCGGCATGCGCGGAAAAGACGCACGCCAGGGAGAAGGGAAGCTCGAGGCCGAAAGCGAGGCCGACGGTCGCCGCCCCGGGGGATGAAGCTGGCCCTGAACAACGTCACTCGGCACTGACCTTCCCCGGCGAAGCTCAGTCCGCGTAGGAGCGGAGCAGGTGGCAATCGCAGCAGCGCCAGGTGACGACGGGGATCAGCTTGGAGCGATCCCACTTCAACTCGTAACCGC
>CAWUOA010000087.1:0-11090 GCA_963923225.1 uncultured Planctomycetaceae bacterium | reverse complement strand
GCCTTCTCGGAGGCGATCGGGCTCTCGGCCAGCGCCGTCCTCAAGAAGCTCCTCACCTTCGGGATGACGTCGATCCCGAGCATGGCCACCATGCTCGACCGCGACACCGTCGAGTTGCTGGCCGCCGAACTGGGCGTGCAACTCGATCTGAAGACCGCCGAGGATCTCGAGCAGGAACTGGTCGCCGGTTTCGACGCGGTGGACGAGGATCCGGCGCTGCGGCAGCCGCGGGCCCCGATCGTGACCTTCCTCGGCCACGTCGACCACGGCAAGACGTCGCTGTTGGACAAGATCCTCGGAATGAACGTGGCGGCCCGCGAGAGCGGCGGCATCACGCAGCACATCCGCGCCTACACCGTCAAGCACGCCGGCCATTCGATCACGTTCGTCGACACCCCGGGCCACGAGGCGTTCACGCAGATGCGCGCCCGCGGGGCGAACGTCACCGACTGTGCCGTGCTGATCGTCGCCGCGGACGACGGCATCATGCCGCAGACCGAGGAGGCCATCAGCCACGCCAAGGCCGCCGGCGTGCCGATCGTGGTCTGCATCAACAAGATCGACCTCCCGGGCGTCGACGTGCAGCGGATCTACCAGCAGCTCGCGGCTTCCGACCTCCTGCCCACCGAGTGGGGCGGCGAGACGGAGGTCGTGAAGACCAGCGCCATCACCGGCGAGGGGGTGGAGCAGCTCCTCGACATGCTCCTCACGATCGCCGAATTGCACGACCTCCGCGCCAACCCCGACCGCTCCGCGGCCGGTGTCTGCCTCGACGCGTCGATCCACGAGGGGCGTGGCGTCTCGGCCTGCCTGCTCGTGCAGAAGGGCACGCTCCGCGTCGGCGACGCGATCGTCTGCGGCCAGGCCAGCGGCACCGTCAAGGCGATGTTCGACACGCTCGGCAAGAAGCGCATCGCCATGGCGGGCCCCTCGCAGCCGGTGCTCGTCAGCGGCCTCGACATCGCTCCGGGCGCGGGCGACCGCTTCCAGGTGGTGGAATCGATCGCCATGGCTCGCGAGGTGGCCCTCAAGCGGGCCGCCCTCAGCAGGCAGACCAGCCTCTCGAGCGCCCCGGTGCACGTGACGCTCGAGAACCTCCTCGACCGCCTCGGCTCGCAGAAGACGCCCACGTTGAACCTCATCCTCCGCGCCGACGTCCGCGGATCGATCGAGGCGATCCAGAAGGAGCTGACGAAGCTCGATCACCCGGAAGTGAAGATCCGCATCCTCCAGGCGACGGTGGGCGGCGTCACCGAGGCCGACGTCCAGCTCGCGGACGCCTCCGATGCGATCATCATCGCCTTCAACGTCGTTCCCGACGAGCGGGCCCGTTCGCTGGCCGACGAGCTCGGCGTCCAGGTGCGACGCTACGAGATCATCTACCAGGTCACCGACGACCTGCGCAACGCCCTCGAGGGGATGCTCGCTCCGGAACGGCGCGAAACCGAGCTCGGCCGGGCGCTCGTCCAGCGCACGTTCACGATCAGCCGTATCGGCACGATCGCCGGCTGCCGCGTGATCTCCGGGATCATCGCGAGGAACGGCCGTCTGCGCGTGATCCGCGACAACCGTGTCCTCGGCGATTACGGCATCGAGTCGCTGAAGCGCGAGAAGGACGACGCCCGCGAGGTCCGTGACGGCTTGGAGTGCGGCATCAAGGTGGCGAACTTCAACGACGTCAAGGAGGGCGACGTCCTCGAGTGCTATCGGATCGAGGAAGTCGCGCGGACGCTGTCGTGAGCACCCGGCGCTTGTTGAAGGCAGCGGAGGCGGTGAGGGAAGTGGTCAGCATGGCCATCCTCACCGAGGTGCGCGATCCGCGCGTCCGCGACGTCACCGTCATCGGCGTGGAGATGGATGCCGACATGCGCGGGGCCCTCGTGAAGGTGTCGGTGATGGGGGACGAGACCAAGCAGCGGCTGGCGCTCAAAGGGCTCGCCTGCTCAGCCGGCTTCCTCCAGTCGCGGATCGCCGACCGGATCGAGACGCGGTACACCCCCAAACTCCGCTTCGAACTCGACGGCGGCGTGAAGAAGTCGATCGAAATCGCCCGGATGCTCGCCGAGGTCCTCCCGCCGGCGTCCGTGAGCGACGTTGCCGAGGCACCGGACGGGGCGGTCGATCCCGCCGTCGGCCGTGCCGACCCACAGGAAGACGAATGACCACCCCGAACCGCCAGCAGCCGAATCGGCAGCAACTCGTCGCCAAGCTCCACAAGGCCCTCCGCGCCCAGTACAAGCCGGTCGACGCCGACACGCAGCGTCCGCTCCTCGAGCAGGTCCTCTACGCCTGCTGTCTCGAGAACGCCCCCTACGACGTGGCGGCGCGGGCCTTCCAGCGCCTCGGCGAGCGCTACTTCGATTTGAACGAGGTGCGTGTCACGACGGTGGTGGAACTGGCCGAGTCGCTCCAGGATCTCCCCGATCCGCCGCGTGCGGCGCTGGCGCTGCGCCGTGTGCTCCAAGGGGTGTTCGAGTCGACCTACAGCTTTTCGCTCGACGGAGCGAAGAAGCACTCCATCGCCCACGGCATCAAGACGCTCGAGGGCATCCACGGAATCCCCCCCTTCGTCGTCGCCTACATCGGTTCGACCGCGCTCGGCGGGCATTACATCCCGGTGGACCTGGGCGCGATGCAGGGGCTCTATCTCCTCGGCATCGTTTCGCAGGAGGAGTACGACGCGGGGAAGTCGCCCGGCCTCGACCGCTTCATACCCAAGAAGGCGGGGCTCGAGTTCGGCTCGTTGCTCCACCAGTTCGGGGTCGACGTGCTCAACAATCTCCACGGCTCCGCGGTGAAGAAGGTGCTCGCGGCCGTCAATCCGGACGCCAAGCGGATGCCGAAGCGCGGCGAGCCGCTCCCCCGGCCCGTGCCCCCTCCCCCGCCGACCGGCAAGGATGCCCAGAAGGCCGCGGAGGCCGCCCGCACCGCCGCGGAGGAGCACCGGCCCGCCGGGCCCCAGGCCGCCGCCCGGCCGGCGGGCAAGACGCCGCTCCCTCCTCCGGGCGCCGGGCCGAAGCGCGCCGCCGACGGGACGCCCGTGCCGGGATCGAAGCCCGGTCCGAAGCCGTTCGTGGTGAAGCCGAACGTCGGTCGGCCGATCACGATCAAGCCGGAGGTCGCGGCCCCGGCCGAGCCGGTGAAGAAGCCGGCCGCCAAGCCCGCCGCCGAAAAGACGCCTTCCAAGAAGGACTCCGGCGACAAGGGGCCGCGGCCCAAGGCTGCGGCCGAGAAGCGTCCCGCGGCCGCGAAGCCTCGGCCGCCCGCTCCCCCCAAGCCCGCCAAGAAGCCCCCTTCGGGCGATCGGGCGAGCGACGATCTTCCCCGTCGGAAGCCCCGCTGATCGTCCGTGGAAAAGGTCCCCGGCGGACTTTTTCCACTCGCGCCCGCCTGAAGAACCGAGGCGTCGCGGGAGACGCCGGTCGCCGCGAGCCGCGGTGGATCGGGCTCCCCGGACTGCTGACCTTCGAACGAGTTCCCCGAACGCCCTCCCCCGCATCCGGAGTCACGCGTGGCCGGCCATTCCCATTGGGCGAACATCGCCCGCAAGAAGTCGCTCATCGACGCCAAGCGCGGCAAGCTCTGGAGCAAGCTCGCCAAGGCGATCATCGTCGCCGCCAAGCACGGCGGCGCCGACCCCGACGCCAACCTCCGCCTCCGCTACGCCATCGACGCCGCGAAGGCGGTGAGCATGCCGAAGGACAACATCCAGCGGGCGATCCGCACCGGCACCGGCGAGCTCAAGGGGGGCGATCTCGAGGAATCGATCTACGAGGGCTACGCGGCCGGCGGCGTGGCCGTGCTCTGCGAGATCCTCACCGACAACAAGAACCGCACCGCCCCCGAGATCCGCAAGATCTTCGAGATGAACGGCGGAAAGCTCGGCGCCACCGGCTGCGTCGCCTACCTCTTCCAGCGCAAGGGTGCCGTGCGGCTCCCGCAGGCGGGCGTCACCGAGGACCGCCTGATGGAGGTCGCCCTGGAGGCCGGAGCCGACGACGTCAAGGCGTCCGGCGACCGCTGGGAGGTGATCTGCGAGCCGACGGCGATGGTGGGCGTCATGGCGGCCCTCGAGAAGGAAGGCCTGGCGGTCGAATCGAACGAAATCGTCCGCATCCCCACCAACTCCGTCGACGTCGACGACGTCGATACCGCCCGCCGCGTGCTCGCCCTCATGGAACGCCTCGACGATCACGACGACGTGCAGAGCGTGGCCGCCAACTTCAACATTCCCGACGAGGCGATGGCCCAGCTCGGCTGAGCCGGCCGACGGGAGTGAGTCGTCAGGATCCGGGCTTGGCGGCGGCCGACTTGGCACGGATCGCCTCGGCGGCGGCCTCCGCGGCCCCCGGCTCCTCGGCGTGCTCGACCTGCGGCCAGTAGTCGTCGAAGTCGAACTTCGGGCTGTTGTCGAGGTCGTGGCACTCGAGGCAGTTGGCGAGCACCTTCTGCCGCTCCTGCGGCATGGCGACGTCGAGGTGGAGCTCCGAGCGGAGCTTGTCGCGCTCCGCCACCGGGACGCGCGGCTCGCCCCGTTCGGCGGCGGCGTGGGCGGCGGCCGGGCCGTGGCAGTTCTCGCACCCCTGCTGGGCCAGGTGGGGCGTGGCCTTCATCCCCATGAATCCGCCGTCGAAGGGCTGGAACTTCTGCGGGGCCCAGCCGACGACGTGGCAGGAGAGGCATTCCGGATCGCCGTCGCGCCTGGGCGACTGCTCCTCGAGGGTGGTGAGCGCCTTGGCGTGCCCCGAGTCGGACCACACCTGGAACGAGGCGGCGTGGCAGTCGGCGCAGGCGGCGCTGCCCGCGAAGCGGCGGCCGGTCGGGTGACGCGCCGGGGAGAGGCCCAGGCCGGTGAGGCCGAGCGTCTCGAGCTGCGCCTGGTATTGGCCGAGGAGGCGGATCATGTCCTCGGCCTCGCCCCACCGGGCGTCGAGCGGCACGCGCTGCCAGCGGAACGGCTGCGCGGGGTCGTCGAACAGCCCCACCACCACGGCGAACATCCCCTTGTGGCCGAGTTCGAGGAGATACCGCTGGCGGGGTTGCTTGCCGTCGACGCCTTGGAGGGGCAGCTTCTCCGGCTCGGCGGCCGGCTCCTCGGCGCCACCGGCGGTGACCACGAAGTCGAACTGGGGATAGCGGGCGGCGAGCCGCTTGGTCTCCTCCGGCGGGGCGAACGACAGGAGCACCTGCCTGTCGCAGCCCGCCTTCGCCAGGGCGGCGGTCGCGGCGACGAGCGATTCCGCGGCGGGGGCCGTGGCGATCAGGTCGTTGCTCACGCCGGCCAGATCACCGTCGCCGAGCACCGCCGTGACCCCCACCGAGACCCCGCCCGCCGTGACGACGCGGTGCGTGGGGGTGAGTCCGGAATCGAAGCCGAGAAGGGCGACGTTGGCGGAGAGGAAGGGGGTGGGGGTGTCGCCCACCGGAGACACGGCCGCCACGACCTCCTCCGCAGGGAGTCGCAGGTCCTTGGGGCCGAAGCCGACCGCGGCGTAGTCCATCGCGGCGAGCCCCTCGACGATGGAGCGGAATTTGATCTCCGTCTGCCTGCCGAAACGGCTCACCTGGTCGCCGAGATCGACGGCGACCACCGGCCAGCCCGCCGCGTGCAGCGCCGCGAGGAAGTTGCGGCGGCGGCTCAGGCCCCCCTTCTGGTTCTCCTTGCCGGTGCAGCCGCAGGGTTCGATGTAGCCGTCGAGTTCGCCGGTGAACACGATCACGGCGCGCGGCGTCGGCCAGTCGCGAAAGACCTCGCCGTTGCGGGCGCGGTTGGTCTCGACGACGTCGTCGCCGACCCCCGGGCCGCGATCGGGCCGGGCCGGGGCGGCGGTGTCGGTGCCCGCGGACGCCGGGGCGGTGGTGGCCGGCTGCCTGGCCGCGGCTCCCGTCGCGACCGCCCCGGCGGCCAGCATCAGGATCGCCAACGCCACGAGCGTGCCGGGACGACGCGTGCCCCGGGCGGGTCTGCGGCCGTCGGCGGAGCGGGTCTTCGTCAGGTCGAAGCGGGGCATGGCGAGGTTCCGGCTGGGGGATGGGGCCCCGGTGCCGTGGTGCTCACGGCCCGATGGCGACGCTCAGGGGGATGGTCATCGTGGGGGATTCGGGATGGCCGGTCTCGATGACGATCCGGCCGGCCGGGGCCTGGCTGGAACCGAGGTTGTTCGACGGGGGGCTTCCCGGAGGCACGACGATGGTGAGCGGGAACCGCATCACACCGCCGCTGCCCACCGGCTTCCCCTCGCCCACCTCCACCGTCATCGACCCGGGCACCACTTCGCGGACCACCGGGTGGACGGCGTCGCGGTGCGGTCCCTTGGCCGTGATGAACAGCTGCGTGCGCATCCCGACGCGCCCGGACACGGTGCCGAGCTTGAGGACTTGGAGGGAGGAATCCCATCCCGGGCCCGCCAAGGCAAGGTCACCCACCACCGACCCCTCCACGACCAGCTCCGCCTTGACGGGATCGGGGAGGCGGAGGTCGACGACGAGCGTCTGCCGTAGCGGCCCGAGCGGCACTCCCGGGAGCACTTCCACGTCGACCATCACCCCGCCGGTGGCGTTCCGTTCGGTGCCGAACTCCGACTTTGCCAGGGGCCGGGTGGAAAAAGAGAGAACCTGCGGGGAATCGGGGTCGGCGACCTCGACTCCGGCGACGGTCGGCTCGGTGTCGCCGTAGGTGAAGATCTTGGCGGAGGCCTTCGTCCCTCCCTGGCTGGGGATCGACGTCATCACGATCGACTGCGGATCGGCCCGCCACACCGGCACCACGAAGCCGTCGACCACGAAGACGATCTCGGGACTGCGCGGGTCGTTGGTGAAGACGGTCGCCTGCTGGCGGAAGGGGCCCCCGTTCTTCCCGCGCCACTTGAGACGCAGCTTCGCCGCTCCCCCCGGTTCCACCAGCTTCTCGCCGTCGGTCTCCCCCCCTTCCCTGGCCTCGAAGTCGCTCACCGTGCAGGAGCAGGAGGTGGCGCCGCGGGTGATCTTGAGGGGAGCCTCGCCGATGTTCCGGATCACGAACTCGTGGGTCCGCTCCGCCCCTTCGGGCATCGTCCCGAAGGCGTACTGCGTCGCCTCCGCCTCCGCGTGCGGGATCGACACCCCCTCCTTCACCACGACGCCGTCGGGGGAGAACTCGCCGAGGCGCCAGGGCCTGATCGCCGCATTGAGCAGCGGCACGCCGACGCCGAGCACGGCACCGGCGGCAAGCGCCACCGCCGCCACGGCCGGCGCCCCGGGCATCCGCACGCCTTCCCCTCGCCGTCCGTCCATCGTCGACCTCCACCCCGCAGGATGGCCTCCGCCCGCTCGAGTGCCGAACCGCTCCCCTCGGCGGGGAGCCCCGCCGCGGCCCGCGCGGGCCCCCTGAATTGTATGCCGCCCTGGCCGGAGTGCAGCCTGCCGGCCTCGGCGGGGCGATCGACTCAGTACGACCGGGCGAGCACGCTCCGCCGGGCCACCGGCTGGCCGGTGACCACGCACCGGCCGGGTTCGTCGGCGCCGTCCATCGGGATGCAGCGGACGGTGACCTTCAGGGGATCCAGCGCCGCGGACACGGCGGGATCGTCGGCGACGTGGACCCAGGCGAATCCGGCCGTGCCCACCTGCCCGTCGGCCTGCTCCTTCGCCTGGCCCTTGCCCTTCGGCTTCGCCTCCCCCTGCCCTTCCGAGTCGGCGCCGAAGAAGGCGCGCACGTCGTCGAGCGAATCGAGGCGGACGGTGCGTCGGTCGCGCGTGGCGCGGGCCCGGTCGAAGAGCCCCTGCTGGATCTCCTCGAGGATCGCCGGGACGGCGGCGGCGAAGCCCTCCAGCGGCAGGCTCGTGCGCTCCTTCGGGGCCCGGTCGCGGCGCGTCAGGCTCACCGCGCCGGCGGCCAGATCGCGCGGGCCGATCTCCACCCGCACGGGCACCCCCTGCTTGACGTGCTGCCAGGTCTTCTCGCCGCCGCGCATGTCGCGGGCATCGGTGCGGACGCGCACCGGCTCGCCGCCGAAGGTGGCCGAGGCCAGCTCCGCCTCGATCTTCCGGCAGGCGGCGAGCACGCTCTCGCGTTCCTCGGGCGTGCGGTGGATGGGGAGGAGGATCACCTGCGTCGGCGCGATCCGCGGCGGGAGGACGAGGCCGTCGTCGTCGGAGTGGGTCATGATCACGGCGCCGATGAGACGCGTCGACACGCCCCACGACGTCGTCCAGCAGTATTCCTCCGCCCCCGACTGCCCGGCGAACTTGATCTCCTGGGCGTGGGCGAAGTTCTGGCCGAGGAAATGCGACGTGCCGGCCTGGAGGGCCTTGCCGTCCTGCATCATCGCCTCGATCGAGTAGGTGTCGACGGCGCCGGGGAAGCGCTCGGCCGAGGGCTTCGGGCCGCGGATCACCGGCATCGCCAGGTCGCGTTCGGCGAAGGTGGCGTAGACGTCGAGCATCCGCAGCGTCTCCTCCACCGCCTCCTCCCGCGTGGCGTGGGCGGTGTGCCCCTCCTGCCAGAGGAACTCCGCGGTGCGGAGGAAGACGCGCGGCCGCATCTCCCAGCGGACGACGTTGGCCCACTGGTTGATGAGCAGCGGCAGATCGCGCCACGACTGCACCCAGCGGGCGAACATCGCGCCGATGATCGTCTCGCTGGTGGGGCGGACGACCAGCGGCTCCTCGAGCTTGCCCGTCGGCACGAGCTTCCCATCGGGGGCGAGTTCGAGGCGGTGGTGGGTGACCACCGCGCACTCCTTGGCGAAGCCCTCGACGTGCTTGGCCTCCTTCTCCAGGTACGACAGCGGGATGAAGAGGGGGAAGTAGGCGTTCTGGTGGCCGGTCGCCTTGAACATCCGGTCGAGGATCCCCTGCATCCGCTCCCACACCGCGTAGCCGTGCGGCTTGATCACCATGCAGCCGCGGACGGGCGACTGCTCGGCGAGGTCGGCGGCGCGCACCACCTGCTGGTACCACTCCGGATAGTCCTGGGTGCGGGTGGGGGAGATGGCGTGATCGGGCATGACGGGCTCCGGGGAAAGGCGGGGCACGAACGCGAGGCGGCGGGATTGTAGTGTTTCCCGCGGCGGCGGTCGGCGCCGGCCCCCCGCCCGCTGGTAGACTCCGGGCTCGAGGCTTCCCGCTCCCTCCGCCGACCGCGTCCATGCCCCCCGCCGATCCCCCCTTTCGTGCCGGCCGGGCGTCGCCGCGCCGCCGCGTCACGGAGCTCGGTCCGCAGACCGCGGTCGATCAGGTGTTCCTCGCCACCCACAAGCAGCTCCGCCCCAACCGCAACGGCCAGCTCTATCTCCAGGTGGAGCTGGCCGACCGCAGCGGCTCGATCACCGGGCGGATGTGGAACGCCTCCGACGACGAGTTCGAGGCCTTCGACGACGGCGACTACGTCCGCGTCGAGGGGATGACGCAGCTCTATTCGGGCAACCTCCAGCTCATCATCCAGGCGATCGGCCGGGTCGATCCGCGCGGCATCGACGAGGCGGAGTTCCAGGTGCTCTCCACCGCGGAGCTGGCGCGGCTGCGCGGCCGGCTCGCGGAGTTGCTCGGGTCGATCCGGCCGGGACAGCTCCACGAGCTCTGCGACGAGGTCCTCGCCGACGGCCCGCTGATGGAGGCCTTCTGCCGCAGCCCCGCCGGCGTCAAGCACCACCACGCCCACGCCGGCGGCCTCCTCGCCCACGTGGTGAATCTCCTCGATCTCGCCGACCGGGTCGCCCCGCTCTATCCGGCGATCGACCGCGACCTGCTCCTCGTCGGCGTGCTGTTCCACGACCTCGGCAAGACGCTCGAGCTCGAGAGCGAGCGCGGCTTCTCCTACACCGACGCGGGCCAGCTCCTCGGCCACGTGCTCCTGGGCCTCGAGCAGCTCGAGACGAAGCTCCGCCAGGTCGAGGCCCGCACCGGCAAGCGCTTCGACGACGAGCTCGCCATCCGCATCAAGCACATGGTCGCCAGCCACCACGGGCAGTACGAGTACGGCGCCCCGAAGCTGCCGATGACGCTCGAGGCCCTGGCCCTGCACCACCTCGACCACATGGACGCGCGGCTGGCCGGCGTGCTCCAGTTGATGCAGAACGAGGCCTCGATCGACGGCGGCTGGACGCAGTACCAGCAGTCGCTGGGGCGGAAGTTCTTCCGCGGCAAGGTCTGACGGAACCCGGGGGGCGGAGGACGACATGCCGCGGTTCGAGCGTGACTCAGGCGCGGTCGGGCCGGCGCGGGGCGCCGACCGGGACGACGTCGTCGGCGTCTTCCGCCGTGCCGCCGGAGGCTACGGCTTCGTCCGCCCCCTCGCGGCGTCCGCCTCCGGCACGCGCGAGGCCGACATCCACGTCGCCGAGGCGGCCTGCCTCGACGCCGTCAGCGGCGACACGGTGCGCGTCCGCGTCGGGCGGGGCCGCGACCCGCGCCGCCCCGGCCCCTCCGGCTCGATCGTCGAGGTGGTCGAGCGCCGCACCACACGGTTCGTCGGCAGCTTCTTCGTCGCCGCCGGCTCCGGCTGGGTGCAGGTCGACGGCACCGCCCTGCCCCGCCCGATCGCCGTGGGCGATCCCGGCGCCAAGGACGTGCGTGTCGACGACAAGGTGGTGGTGGAGATCGTCCGCTTCCCCACCGCCACGCGCGACGGCGAGGGGGTGGTGGTGGAGGTCCTCGGCCGTGGCGGGGCGCCCGGCGTCGACACGCTCTCGATCATCCACGAGTTCGGCCTCCCCGGCCCCTTTCCCGAGGAGGCCCTGGCCTGCGCCCGCGAACAGGCGGCCCGGTTCGCCGAGGAGGTGCCCGCGGGGCGGCGCGATCTCACGGGACGCTCGATCGTCACCATCGATCCCGTCGACGCCCGCGACTTCGACGACGCGATCTCGCTCGAGTCGATCGAGCGCGGCCACTGGCTCCTCGGCGTCCACATCGCCGACGTGACCTGGTTCGTCCCCGAGGGCTCGGCGCTCGACCAGGAGGCGCTCGCCCGCGGCACGAGCGTCTATCTGCCCGATCGCGTCATCCCCATGCTGCCGGAGATCGTCTCCAACAACCTCGCGAGCCTCCAGCCGGGGAAGACCCGCTTCGCACGCACCTGTTGGATCGAGTTCACCCCCGACGGCGTGCCTGTC
>CAWUOA010000086.1:0-11157 GCA_963923225.1 uncultured Planctomycetaceae bacterium | reverse complement strand
CTGGCCGGCGGGCCGAGGTGAGCAGCAGTTCGAGGACGGGGTGGTAGTCGAGGACGATTTCCCCCTCCGGAAGGACGTGAACCCTCTCCTGCGAGGTCTCGCTGTCGGCATCGTCGCCCGGTTTCAGCCAGTGGAGGAGGGTCGCAGGCTCCTCGTCCGCGAGGCCGTCCTGCACCTCGACCAGGATCCAGTCGTCCTCCTCGTCGCCGGCGGGGAGAATCGCCGAGACGGCCGCCCGGGAGCCCGCGCGTGGAAGCGTCCAAAAAGCTCCCGGGGGGCGTCTCGCACCGGGGGCATCGGGATCGAGCGCGAGGGGAACGAAAGGCTCCGGGGGGGGCGGAGCGGGATGCCTCGTGGTGGCGTCGACGTCGTGGATCGCACCGTCGTGATCCTCGGGACGCTCGCGTTCGGCGCGGCGTTGTTCGCGGAGGGCGACGAGGCGGTCGACCGGGGAAAGCGCCCCGAGGGGAATCGTGATCTCCGTGTCGTCATCGCGGCGCAACGACACGCCCGTGGCGTCGATCGCCACGAGAACGGCCTCCACGTCGATTCCGCCGCCGATGTCCCGCCAGCGCCGCGGGTCCTGGTCCCCGAGCGGCGCCCCGGGAGCGCGTCGGCGGGGCGTACGGGGCGAGGGCCGCGTCGCCGTGTCGGCGGATGCGTTGCGCTTCCAGGGCCGTTTGTAGGCCTCCTCTTCGTCGGGATCCTCCTCGGCGCCGGCGCCGACGGCCGCCGCGAGCACGACGAGGGCCAAGCCCGGCAGCGCGAGCGCCCGGACGCGAGGGAGTGCGGTCGATCCGCACGGACGAACGAACCAGCGGAGCAGCGCCACGATCCTGGAATCCCCGGGGTGCGGTCGGAGCGGCAGGATCCCGTCGATTCGACGCCGGAGGCGGGGCGTCGGCACACGGAATCGCACGACGGCGTCAATTGTGCGGTCGGGCCGGCAGGGCGACAACACGACCTCGGGACGGAGCCGACCGGCTGGCGACCGATCCGGGGCCGGGCCCCGTTCGACCGTCCTCACTCGGGGCCCGACCCGCGGACGCAGTACACCGCGTCGGAGGAGCGGATGAGCAATGCGTCCCCGGCGACCGCTGGCGTCGCCCAGAAGATCTCGCCGTCGGCGCCAAGATCCCATTCCCCGAGGACCTCGAACTCGGGGCCGGTGCCGAGGACGATCGTCCGGCCCGCCTCGTTGACGACGTAGATCCGCTCCCCGGCGACGACGGGACAGCCGACGGCCTGGGTCCCTCCGGGGAGCCGTTTGCGGACCTTCTCCTCGCCCGTGCGTTTGTCGAAGCAGACCGCGGTGTTCCCGAAGAACCAGAGCAGATCGCCCGCCACGACCGGCGAGGGCATCCCCGCGCCGCTCTTGACGCGCGTCCAGGGCACCGCGACGGAACTCGTGGCGCCGCCCGAGAGCGAGACGTCGCCTTGGGCGCCTGCGAGGATCGCCCCGGCGGGGGCCTTCGATCCGGGACTCGACGTGCCGAAGTAGACCCCCTCGGCATCGGCGACGGGGGAGCAGGCGAAGGAGGTGTCGAGGCCGCCGTAGCGCCACGCCTCGCGGCCGTCGGCGAGATTCCAGGCCACGATCGCCCCCTGCGTGCCGACGACCACCTCCGTCGTGCCCCGGTTGTCCCAGAACAGCGGCGTGGCCCACGACGCCCCCTTCGGCCCTTCGGCCTTCCACACGTCCTGCCCGGTGGCGGCGTCGAGGCAGTGGAGCGTCCCGGAGTCCTCGTTGAACATCGGCACGACGAGCCGGGCCGGCTGCGACGCGCCGGCTTCATGCAGCGCCGGCGACGCGCCGGTGCCGAAGCCGTTGGTGATCTTCTGGGGGCCGAGATCGCGCCGCCAGCGCTCGTTGCCCTCCGGGTCGAGGCACACGACGGTGCCGGTGGCGCCGAAGAAGGCCCACACGCCGTCGGAGGTGGCGCAGGGGGTCTCGGTGGCGTAGGTGTTCGAGGCGTGCGTGGCGTGCTGCGCCACCTCCTCGACCACCGTCCGCGACCAGACGAGACTGCCATCCTTCGCATCGAGGCAGAGGACGCGCCACTGGATCGGATCCTTCGGCGGCTTGCCCCACCCCATCGTCGAGAGGTCCATCACGCCCCCCGACATTCCCTTCGGCTTGCGTCCGCCGGGCACCACGGCGGTGGTGACGTAGATCCGGTTCCCCACGGCGACCGGCTGGGACCAGCCCGCGCCGGGGATCGCCGTCCGCCAGGCGACGTTGCGTCCCTTGCCCCACTCGACGGGGAGATTCCCCGACGCGTGACCATGGGCGATGCCGCCACGGAACTGCCCCCAGTCGCGCGCCGGGGTCTCGGCGCGGGCTGTGACGGCGCCCGCGCCCACCAAGAGCGCGGTCCCGACGACGAAGAATCGCTGGCGACGCATCGAAGAGTCTCCCGGACGGGCGTGGAAGGAACCCCCCCGGCAGTGTAGGCGGCGGCCCGCGGGAGGACAGCCCCGGTTCGACGCGTCACTCCGGCGCCGAGAGCGTCGTCTCCGCCCGCTTGCGGCCGGCGAAGAGGAGATCGACGTCGGGATCGACGACGAGACGCGCCGGCGGGAAGTCGGTGGTGATGGCGATCGCCCCGGGAGCCTCGGCCGACACCGGCACGACGATGTCCTCGAAGGGGGCCTTCGCCTCCTGGCCGTCGGGTTTCTTCCCCTCCACGCGGACCTTCACCTCCGCCCGCCCGGTGCCGATGTTGGCGAGCTCCCCGGTGACGCGGTAGCCCGAGCCCTCCTGGACCACCTTCGCCCCGCGGACCTCGAGATCGGGGAGGTCCTTCGAGAGGATCCAGCGGCCGGTCCAGTCGTCGAAGGCGGCGGCGTCGGGGGCGTGCGGGCGGAGGCTCGCGAGGAGATCCTCGACCAGGGGGAAGTCGAGGCCGTCGGCGGTCTCGACGCCATTGCGCCACGTCGCGACGAAGTCGCGCAGTCCCGCGAGCATCGCCTCCTCCCCCATCAGGTTCCGCAGCATCCAGAAGGCCCACCCGGACCGCTGGTAGGTGACGACCTGATCGCCGGGCCGCGACCCGTCGATGCGGTTGATGGGCCGCTCGTTGTCGGCGCGGCGGCCGAAGACGTACGTCTGCTCCCAGCGGCGTCGAAGGGTCTTGCCCTGCTCGGGGTCGAGCTCGTGGTGGACGAGCATGAGCGCCGAGAACTCGGCGAGCCCCTCGGAGACGATGTTCCCCCCCGGGCCCTTGCCCGGCGTGACGATGTTGCCCCACCACTGGTGTCCCGCCTCGTGGGCCACGATGTAGAAGGCGCTGTCGAGCGAGCCCTCCTTCTTCCCGCTGGCCGGGTCGGTGACGTCGAGCGGCTTGGCGAGGTAGCCGATGTTCTCGGAGAAGGAGATGTTGCCGGGGAACCCCTGCGCGTAGCCGGCGATCCCGGGGAACTCCGTGACGCGGAGGAGGGCCCAGGGATACTCCGCGAACCAGGCGCCGTAGCGGTCGCGCGCCGCGTCGAGCGCGCGGACCATGGTGGGGACGTTGTGGGGCGTCCGCGGCGAGAAGTAGACGGTGGTCCGTCGGCCCGCCGCCGCCTCGAGCGGCCCGCCGACGACGTTGAAGAACCGCACCGGCGTGTCGGTCTTCCACACCACGCGCTGACGGCCGGCGCCCAGCTCCTCGCGCGACTCCTCCACGCCGCAGCCGTTGAGGACCCAGCCGGAGGGCCCCTCGATGGCGAGGCGCACGTCGCTCGACCAGGCCGGGCCGAAGAGGGGATCGACGCGGGTCGTCCAGTGGTCGCGCGGATACTCCTTCGCGTCGCGCTGGTTCTTGTCGTCGACGCCGACGGAATCGACGAAGCCGGCCACGGGGAGGAAGCTCGAGGAGAAGCTCGTGAGGACGACCCCCGAGGGGAGCACGAACTCCCCGGCCCCTCCGGAGATCTTCGACCAGCCGTCGGGGAAGCGGCCGGCGAGTTCGAAGCCGACCTGCACCGTCTTCCCGGTGGCGAGCGCCTCGGGGGGCACGACGACGAACAGCCCGCTGCGGTTCTCGATCGACGGGGGGGCGGGGTCCTTCGCCTTCGGGTCGACCGGCTTCCCGTCGACGGTCCACTGCGAGCCCTCGTGGAAGTGCGGGCCGACCGTGAGCGGAATCTCGCGCATCGCGGCGGCGTGCGGGTTGCGGAGCGTGTAGGTGCCGCTGACCTCGAGACGGCGCTGGTCGGGGAAGAGCCGCACCGTGGCGTCGACCCGGTCGAGGGCCGGGGAGGGGGCGTTCTCCCAGGTGGTCGAGTTGCGCCGCCAGTAGGCCTTGGCGGCGTCGCGGGCCGGCTTCCCGTCGTAGCCCGCGCGGACGCCGCGGCCGGTGTGGACGGCCAGGAACACCAGCGGCAAGGCGACCAGCGCCGGCACGACCGCCGCGCGGAGGAACGCCCCCGGACGCAGCCTGTCGAACGTGGCCCGCAGGTCGGGGAGGCGGCGCGGCCAGACACGGAGCGTCACGGCGACGAGCCACGCGGCCAGCGCCAGCATCGTGAGCCGGTTGGCGAGAATCGCCGGCCACATGTAGCCGAGCCGGTCGAGCTCGCTCCACACCAGCGCCCGCCCCCCGAGATTCCAGGCGGTGAGCCAGTTGAGCCAGCCGTAGCGGGTGAGGAAGCCGGTGCCGACGAGCGTGGCGACGCCGAGGGCGTAGGTGGCGAAGCGGTTGCGCGTGAAGGCGTGGAGGAGGGTCACCCAGGCCGCCCAGACGACGAGCGTCGGCGCGAGCAGGCCCCCGAGGATCGTCGCCATCACCGGCATCTCGAGCGGGATGGGCACGCCCGTCCGGAATCGCTGCACGAGGATCGTGATGGCGATCGCCGCCGCCGTGAAGGCGACGATCACCAGGGCCATCACCGCGTTGGCGAGGATCTTCCCGGCGAGGACTCCGGCCGTGGGCACCGGGCAGGCCCGATGGATGCCGGAGAGGCCGCAGCGTTCCTCGCGCACCAGGCTCTCGACGGAATAGAAGAGGGTCAGCAGCGCCAGCAGCAGGCCCAGCGGCCCGAACGCCACCGTCGAGGCGGCCCCGGTGGTCATCAGGACCTCGGTGTCGAGCGTGCCGGGGCGGAGCATCGTCGCGGCCCAGGTCTGGACGAGGATCAGCGGTCCGAAGAGCCACACGCCGGGGCTCGCCAGCAGCGCGCGGGTCTCGCGGGCGAGCGTCGTGCGCAGCGTCTCGAGCAGACCGGGCGTGCGCACCGTCGCCGCCGGGAGCGCGCCGCGGGCGGCGATCGCCGCGTGCACGGGGGGCGTGCGGAGCGCGGCCCGTTCCGCGGCGACGAGCGCCCCCGGGTCGCCGACACGCCGGTCGCGGTGCTCGGTCCGCGCCAGCCGCCTCCCGGTGGCGGACACGGCGATGCACCCGAGGGCCACGAGGGCCGCCCGGCTCCAGAGGTAGAGGGCGTCGGGGACGAGCCGGGCGGAGTTGTAGAAGGCGACGCCCCGGTCCTCGGAGAGGTAGCCGCGCGAGAACCACCGGAAGCCGGTCGGCTCGATCGCCTGCATGAGCCGATCGACCCACCTGGGCAGCCACTCGGGGTTGTAGTCCCAGAGGAAAAAGATGCCGCCGACCACCATCACCACCGGCAGCGCGAAGACGAGCACCGGCTGGCGCGACCGCACCCCGGCCCACATCGAGACCCCGCCGGTGAAGAGCATCAGCGGCAGGCCGAAGAGGACCAGCGGGCGCAGGTAGTTGGACAACGCGAAGGCGGTGCGGGATCGCTGCGTGACGTCGATCGGCCAGAACTCGACGATCGCCATCTGCGCCACGACCCAGCAGCCCAGGACGATGGCCACCAGGAGGATCGCCCCCAGGAACCGGCCCCACACGTACTCCTGCCAGGAGAGCGGCGTGGCCACGAGCAGCTTCTGGATCCGCCGGTCGCCGTCGCCGAGGAGCGGCATCCCGCAGGCCACGGCGGTGAAGAAGGGGAGGATCAGGGCGAAGATCACGCAGTCGACGAAGGCCAGGTTGAAGCCGCCGTTGATGGCGAGCTTCGCGGCGCCGGTGTCGGTGCCTCCCGCGGAGATCTGCACGCCGCCGGCGACGAGGCCGAGGGAGAGGAGCGAGAGCAGCGCGAACATGAACAGCGGTAGCGGCCGCTTCCAAGCCGAGGCGAGCTCCAGTCGCACGAAGGCGAGGATCCTGCCGATCATCGGGCACCTCCCGCCGCGGCCGTCTCGGGGAGGGCGCGGGCCAGCGCCGGCGGGATCTCGTGGTCCGCCACGCGCATCAGCACGAGGTACGCGTCCTCGAGCGTGCCAGGGGTGGGGGCGAAGCCCGGCGGCGCGTCGGCGCCGGGCGGGAGGAAGACGCGGACGCGGTTGGTGCGCCCCTCGACGAGCACCGCCGAGAGGACGCGGTGAGCCGCCGAGAAGGCGGCCAGGTCGGCGTCGGCGACGTGGCCCTCCCGGACATGGCCGTCGACGCTCGCGCGCGCCGCGGCGGGCGTGGTGTCGGCGACGAGCTCGCCCGAGCGGATCACCGCCAGGCGCGGGCAGAGCGTGGCCACGTCGTCGACGATGTGCGTCGAGAGGAGGATCACGCGGCCGACGCTCATCTCGGCCAGCAGCCGGTAGAAGCGCTGCCGCTCCTCGGGATCGAGGCCGGCGGTCGGCTCGTCGACGATCACGATCCGCGGGTCGCCGGCGATCGCCTGCGCGAGCCCGAGCCGCTGCCGCATGCCGCCGGAGTAGCCGCCGACCTTGCGCCGGGCGGCCTCGGTGAGGTTCACGCGCTCGAGCAGCTCGCCGGCGAGGGCCTTCCGTCCCTTCGGGCCGTCGATGCCTTTCAGGCGGAGGAGGAACTCGAGCATCGCCTGGCCGGTGAGATCGGGATAGAAGCCGAAGTCCTGCGGCAGGAAGCCGAGGCGCTCGCGGACGAAGCGCGGCGACTCGACGACGTTCGTGCCGTCGAGCCACACGCTTCCCGCCGTCGGCTCGACCAGCCCTGCGACGATGCTCATCAGCGTGCTCTTGCCGGCGCCGTTGGGGCCGAGGAGCCCGAACATCCCGGAGGGGACGTCGAGATCGATCCCCTTGAGCGCGCAGACCGGGCCGGGGTGGATCTTCACGAGCCCGCGGATGGCGAGGCCCTCGCGCGGGGGCGTCTGGTGGTCGGAGGTCATGACTTTTTTGCCTTGGCGGTGGAGGGACGGGGGTTCTCGCGCGGGGACGGCGCCTCGGGGCGACGCCTCGCGCCGCGGCGGCGGACGATCGGCGCCGTCAGTACCGACACGAGCTGGAGCCGCGTGTCGGCGGTCCGTGTCTTCTTCGAATTGAGGAAGCCGTTGAGACGGCGGAAGATCGCGTTGAGCTCGACGAAGTCGGCCGGCGTGAGCCAGACGTGCTCGAAGAAGGCCCGCATCGTGGAGGGCTTGTCGAGTCCGAGGCCGACGAGCTCGCCGGCGGCGGCCGCGTCCCGGAAGGTCCGGGCCGTCATCTTCAGGACCGTGTTCGCCGTCGTCAGGTAGGCGTCGTTGGCCGCCCGGATGCTGGCCCCGGCGAACCGCGCGCCGAGATCGTCGGCGACGAGGTCGTAGACCCGCTCCGTGCGCCGGCCGGCGGGGCGAGTCCCGGTCGCGACGACCACGCCGGTGGCGACGAGTTTCTCGAAGTGACGGTAAAGGGAATCGGCCGGCCGGTCGAGCTGCCGGGCCACGTCGGCGATCGCGCAGGGGCCGAGCATCCGCAGCGTCTCGAGAATCTCCGCCCGCACCGGCGCGACGAGCGTCTTCCAGACGGCGGGATCGGTGACGAAATGGACGGGCTTGCGGGGCATGGCGGTTTCGTACGCGGTCGTTGTTACCCGTTGCGATGAAGAGAACCACGGCCGGCGTTCCGGCCGTCCCGGAAGCCGGCCCGGACCGCTATCGACCCCTGCCCGGGCCGCCGATCGCCCGGCTCGCGCACCATGCCGCCAACGCCCCGAGGACCCCGACGGGAACGGCGACGATCGGATTCCCGTCGCGCACCAGGAGCGTCAGCAGCGGGGCGGTGCCATTGACGCCCCCGTGGATGGCCGCCGCGGTGATCACGCTGCCGCTGCGAATCGTGGCGACTCTCAGCAGGCGCGACAGCCCGATGCACAGCACGACCATCGCCATCACCCCGAAGAGTCCCCAGGGCCCGGCCGCGTCGCCGTAATTGTGGCCGAGGAGGATCAGGGGCGCGTGCCACAGCCCCCACGGCACCCCCACGAAGAGATCGGGATGGATCCCTGCGGGGGTCCTCGGCAGCAGAAACCCGCGCCATCCCGCTTCTTCGCCGAAGGCGACGAGGCCATTGACGGTGAAGCCGGCGGCCAGTCCGGCGACCGGCCCGATCAGCATCGCCAACCATGGAGGGGGGAGCTTCGGCGGGGGCAGCCCTTCCGGCAAAAGCCCGGCCGGCATGTCGAGCTCGCCGAACGGCGGCACGGGCCGTCCGGCGCCGGGGATCGCCATGGCGTCGGCGACGGCGGCGATCAGGAGCCACCAGACCATGATCGCGACCGAGGCGACGGCGGCGGTCCGGAAGACAGGCCACCATCCCGCCCCCGTCCCGGCCACGCCCCGCAGCCAGTTCCAGGAGCCCTCCCGCCGGGTCGCCACCAGCGCCGCGACCAGCGGCGAAGGCATGTACAAGAGCGCGACGAGCGCGGCTTGGACTCCCCGGGGGACGAAGGGCGCGACGATCGCCAGGGCGGCGGCGGTGAGTATCGCCATGCCGAACGCAACGAGGACGAACTCCACGACGTCCCGCTTGATCATCGCCGCCGTTCCTCGTCTCGCTGCAGCGTCCTGGTGGGGCCATTGCCGTTCGCCCCGGGGCCGACCGCACCCGCGGGAGAATCGAGCCTCGGCACCACGGGACAGATCGTGGCCCATTGTTGACATTTCGTCAACAAAAAAAACAGAAGCCCCGCGGGCCGCGATTCGGTCCAGGCGGAATCAGGCCGCCGTTTCCACCGGCAGGGCGGTGCCCGTCTCGCCGGCCATCGGTGCGATGCGCCCGCCGGGCAGGAGCCGGTAGGGGCGTCCGCGCCAGGTCGCGGTGCGCTTGAAGAGGGCCACGAACCAGCAGGCGAAGATGAACAGGTCCTTGGCGACGAGCACCGGCACGAAGCGCCAGGCGAGGCCGTGGCCGCGGAGGAGCCGCGTGCTCGAAAGCTCCATCGCCACCTTCGCGCCGATCGAGAACGCGCCGAGCGCGGCCAGGTCGAGCCGCCCGGCGACGAGCAGCGGCAGGCACCAGGGGATCGGATTGAAGAGCAGCTCGAGGGGGTAGGCGAAGGGGCAGATGCGGAGCCGCAGGCCGGCGTGGCGGAGGTTGCGCGAGGCGGCCGCCCGCCACGACCAGTCACGCTGGACGACGCGCACCGGTGCCGCGGCCGGGGCGAGCTTCCAGCCGTCCTCCTCCACCAGCCGCGACAGCGCGTAGTCGTCGGCGCCGCGGTCGCGGACACCGGAGAAGCCGCCGATGCGATCGAGCGCCTCGCGCCGCACCCACTGCCCCTTGGCGTTGACGGTGTGGAGACCGACGAGCTCGTGGACGCCGATGGTGAGGAAGGCGGCGTACTCGGTGTAGTGGAGGTTCTCGACCGTCGCGGCGACGGTCCGCTCCCCCTCGGCCACCACCGGCTGGTAGGCCATGCCGACGCGCGCGTCGGTGAACAGCGGCAGCACGCGTGCCAGGTCGCCGGGGGCGAGGCGGACGTTGGAGTCGGAGAGGAGGAGGATCCGGTGGCGGGCCCTGGGGAGCATGGCCTCCATGAGGCCGATCTTCGGATTGGCCGCCTCCTCGGCGCCGACGACGATGCCCACGTCGCGCGCCGGGTATTCCCGGGCGAGCCGCCGCAACAGTTCGAGGGCCGGATCGTCGCCGTCCTCGGTGGCGAAGAGGAGCTGGAGCGGCTCGTGCTCCGCCTCGAAGAACGACCGCAGGTTCGCCTCGAGCTCCTCGTCGATGCCGCACAGCGGCTTGAGCACCGAGAGCCCGGGGAGCGGCTCGGCGCCGTCGACCAGCGCCGTCGTCCCGGCGGTGCGCTGGTCCTCGCTCACGCGCCGAGTGACGAGGACCCAGGCGAGGCAGTACGCCGCCAGGCTGATCACGCAGGGAGCCACGAGGAGGAGGGTCGCCATGGAGGGGCTCCCGGGAGAGGCCGAACGCTACCGGCCGGCGGAGGCGGGAAGGTACGGGCCGGCACCTGTGAGCCACAAGGGTGAAACGGGCCGGGAACGGAGATGCGGGCCCGACGTCGCAGCCCGCCATCCCTCACCCCCGGCGGCCGTCTCCCCGGCGGGCCGAGTGCTTCCCGCGGCGGCAGACGAGCATGGTCGCCATCGCGGCACCGGCAGCGAGCAGCGTGCCGGGCTCGGGCACCACGACGAGCGACACGCCGTCGTACGCCCAGGCGCCGCGTCCCTGCAGACCTGCCAGGAGAATGTCGTCGGTCGGGTCGTAATCGAGATCGCGCACCGGTGCCCCGGCGATGCCGCCGAGCGCGAACCAATGCCCCAGACCCGAAGTCGAACGCGTGAACCACACCCCGCCGCTCCTCAGGCCGGCGAACACCACGTCGACGCCGTCTTCGTGGAGCAGTTCGAGCGACCACACCTCGCGGCCGCCGAAACTGAAAAGATCGCCGGTGATGTCGGCGAAGGTCGCGCCCCCGTCCTGGGTGAATCGCACGCTCGTGATGTCGGTGGCGACCAGCCGTCGCTGGTCGGATGGATCGACGGCGAGGTCCACGACCTGCGTGCCGCCGTAGCCGTTGACGACGGTGATCGCGTCGACGGCCGAGGCGCGGAACTCCAGGCAGCCGGAAAGCGTCGTGTCGTACCGCAGGTGATCCCCCCGGCCGACCCACAGGCTGCCCGGCGACCCGGCATCCCCGGCCGCGATCACCGACACCGGGGCATCGGACGAGTCGGCGATCGCGGTGAAGGTGTCGCCGTGGTCGGAGGAGACCCAGACGTTCGTCTTGCCGCCCGCGAACAGTTGGCCGTTCCGCGGGTCGACCGCGATCGGCGTGTAGAACTGCCGTTCCTCGTCCGGAATCCCGTCGGTCGCGACGTATTGGCTCCCGAGGACGACATTGGCGGCGTCGATGTGCCGTACCTGGAGCCCGTAGAGGCTGTAGTAGCTCGAGT
>CAWUOA010000085.1:0-11256 GCA_963923225.1 uncultured Planctomycetaceae bacterium | reverse complement strand
CGACCGGCCAGGTCGCGGCGCTCGACCATCTCAAGCGCTGCCGCGGCGGCGCGTATGTGCCGAACGTGTTCTGAAGACGGCGGGCGACGACCGCGAGCGGCCCTACTTTCCATGCCGTCGAACGTGCTCTCTCAGAGCCGCTTTGACATAGATCGGCAACGGGACGGACTTGTCATTCGCGAGTTGTTTGAGCCTGGTGTAGTCGGCGACTTCATCCTCGCCGATCCAGACGACGTCCAACCGCCGATGATCCTTCAGTGCGATGTGCGTGAACTCCTCCGGGCACGCCCAATAGCAGGAGCCGCAGATGTCGAGCTGTCGTCCCTCCCGCCAGTTGTCGCAATGCTCGCAGGCCCAGGACTTCGCACGCTGACACGATCGACAAAGCAGAATGACTCATCGCGATCTCGCGCTCCGTCGGCCTCTTCACCGGCGATCTGATACGGAACCCGATGATCGATCTGCAGATGCGAGAGCTCGTACGGGGTCGAACACGAAGCGCATTGAGGGCCATAATGTTCGGCGAGTGCGTTCTTGAAGGCCTTCGGAAACGCCTGCCGACCCTGAAAGCGATCGCCACGAATCAGCGAAGGGTCGCCGAATGAGTAGATCACCATCTGACGTCCGTTGGTCCGCTTGGCCCGCCTCGTGTCCAGGGGAACACCGGCATCCTTGACATCGCGAGCGGCACTCGCTGCATCCATCAGCCCGTACACGGTCTCGAGTTGCTCGGTGGAGACTTCACCGTGCTTCAAGAGGTGCTCGACCAATACCTTGCCGCGTCTGGTGGTCACTTTCGCGGCGGCCGCCAGCAATTCGGGCGTGTGCTGTCCCTTCGCCATGTCGCGCCCTAGAAAAGAGTTTGTTGGCAGGACGAATCGACTGGCGTGCTGAGAATCGCAGGCACACGCCCGAGCCTTTCCAACAGGGACTCGGAGATGTACAGCGACTCGTAAGTCACGCCCTTGCGGCCCAAAAGGGTTTCTTGCGTGGATCTTCCCGCCCGGACCTCGAACAATCGAAGGTTCAGCGAGTCCGGAAGGCGCCGTCCGTAAACCTTGTCCCCGATCCGGCCGTCGTAGGAGATGATCAGCGAAAGATCTCGCCGGACGAGCTGATTCAGGCCATCACGAAACTCGTCGAAACTCATCCCCTTCACGTAACGGTTGTCGCGATCGCCGCTCGTGCCCTGGTATGGGGGATCCAGATAGATCACGTCACGCGGCTCGGCGTCTTTCAACGTCTCCAAGTAGTCGGCGTGGCGGACGATGGATTTGTCGGCCAGGACTTCGGCGGCACGAAGGATGTTGTCTCGCATCGTCGCGGGTCGCGCGCCCCGTCGACGGTGGTCGGCGGTGTTGTTGAATTCGCCGTCGCGGTTGTAGCGGATAGCCGCTTTGACACACCGCGCCAGCAGATACAGAAACAGGGCGGGGGCGGGCTCCCGGTTGAACGCCGCACGGACGTGCGTGAAATGCTCGCGGCCCACCGACTCCTGCTCGAGCCACAACCGTTCGTACTCGGCAGCGAGGGCCAGTGGCGTGTCGATGATCGCTCGCCACAAGGAGGCCACCGGGGCGTGCAAATCGCCGATGACGAACCTCTCGGCGGCACCAGCCGAAGCGGCCCGAAGCGTTACGGCAGCAGAGCCGGCGAACGGCTCGAACAGGACACGAGTGGCCCTGGGGATGCAGTCGCAGATCGCCGGGGCGAGCCAACGCTTGCTTCCCTGGTAAGGAATCGGATGGGGGACGTTGCCAGTGACGCGCATCGCACTTCCGGTTCGCGTTGAGAATCGACGCAGGGTACCGGGATGACTCCACAGCGCGAACCACCCGCCCCTCGGCGTGAACACTCCCATCGTGTGGGCGAACCATGAACGCCGGAGGCTCTCCGCCAGGCATCGACGCGTTCCCTTCCCCCGACCGCTCGCGCGCTCGCAGGCGCCATGCGCATGCGATCCGATCAGGAAGTCGTCGGTTCTCGCCCCCTTTCGTCCTCGTCGTCGACACGGCCCCCGTCACGCGCTCTCTCCGCCCGAAGCACGTCGGTCAACGAGGGCGGCGTTGGCGGGGAGGTCGAAGGGGCGACGTCGCGCTGGATACCGGTGAAGGGTGTCCGCGGGAGCGAAGCAGGGGAGGGGGGAACGTCACGGATGCCGATCGACAGGCTGCCCGCGTCGTCGATGCCGACCTGCCGGCAGACGTTCGCGTCTGGGTACGACGATCCGAGCAGGGCTTCGACGCCGGGCGACGTCTCGAACGCCACGAAGAGCCTCCAGGGGGGGCGATCCGATCGGGCGAGGACGCCGGCGAAGTCGACCAGTCCCCTCAGCAACCAGGTCGTCGCCGCGGCCGGATCGTCGACGCCCCGGCCCGACGCCCCCGGCTTCCAGACGCACCGCACCCGCACCTCGCCTTCCGACACCTCGACCTCCGGCTGCCAGGCCCCGGCGCGGCCGGCGCGATGGGCTTCGTGGACGGCTTCGTAGAGGAGATCGCCCACGTACGCCTGGGGATCGTCGACGCGCCGTGTCCACTGGTCGGCGAGGACCGCGGCGATCCGATCACGCTGGCCGCTCGCCTCCACCTCTTGACCGAGCGACGCGACGCGCGCTGCGAAGCTGGCAAGTGGAAGCACGACGGATGACGCTCGATCCGTCGATCGGCGACTCCCCCACAGGCCGCCGAGAAGGGCCCCCACCGCCACCGCCACGGACGGGATCCAGAGCCAAACGAGGCTCATGCCGGCCGACGCCAGGATCATCGACAGGGGCATCGAGACCTGCAGGGCGATCGTAGCCCCCCTGACCGCCCCGCCGAGCGGGCTCGCCAAGTCGATGCCCAACACCCGGTCGGCGGCGGCGAGCAGTGCCCGGGTGAGGAAGGCGCCGATGGCGGTGCCGCCGATGAAACACCAGGCAAGCGCCCCATCCGACACGCCCGCCGCGAGGCCGCCGGCCACCCCGGCCGCCAACCCCGCGATCGCCCCCCCGACGACGGCGTTCATGCTGTCGGGGTGATCGACCGCCGGGCGACGGACCGGATCGACGCGCGACTGGAGGAACGCGACCAGCCCCGCGACCCCGTCGGCGTCAGCGGGGATCGTGGCCCGTCCCCGGGGCGTGATCACCACCAGTGGGAACGAACCCTCCCGCCTGTCGTCCCGGGTTCTCAGGGGCGGAATGTAGCCCTCGATCTCCGACACCCGGCAGGACGTACGCGATCGACCCCACGCGATCGGCCAGCGCCGCGGGGAGTGGCAGCGTTCGAAGACGATCCGGTCGGCGGCCCGGTCGACGACCACGCTCGCCAGATCGAGGCCCAATTCATCCTGAAAGAGGCAGACGATGTCGTCCGGTGCCGGATCGTGCCGGCCGATGAAGTCGAGCCACCGCGCCTGTGGCGTCACCAGGTCCTCGCGACGACGCAACACCCAGGCGAGGACGGCCGCGAAGATGGCGCCGATCGACAGCAGCAAGACGCGATTCGCCGCGCGGGATTGGTCCCCGGCTCCGATCCACGCATCGACGCCGAAGAGCGCCACGACTGCCGCCAGCGGCACCGCGGCGGCGATCCGCTTCCAGGAGCACCAGCGGCGGAACCGGGGCAGCCATCCGCTCATCGTCGGCTCCCTCCGCGGGCTCTCAATCCGCCGCTGCGGCCGCGTCGATGCGGGCGAGGATCGTGGCGAGGATCTGCCGGTCGCTCTCCGGGCGGCGCAGGCTACCGGGGCAGGGGTCGTCGCAGGCGATCCAGCCGCGGAGAAAAAGGACCTGGGCCATGGAGTGCTTGTAGGCGGGGACGGGGGGACGGAAGGCGAAGTCGCCGAGGGCCTGGAGGGCGTCGTCGAGCTCGTCGAAGCGCGGATCGCCCGCGGCCCACCAGGCGTCGCGCCGGGCGAAGGCCTCGGGGGCGGCGGTGGAGAGGCCGAGGAGCCAGTCGCTGCCGTAGCGCACCATGTCGATCGCCAAGTCGTTGCCGGTGTAGACGCGGAACTCGGGTCGCTCCCGGTCGCGGAGCGCGAGGCGATCCCACTCGAGCCTGCGCGACAGCGACGAGTGCTTCGCCCCGAGGCAGTTGGAGAAGTGGAGCAAATCGCGATACGCGGAGAGCGAGAGGATCCGTCCGCTCGGCACGAAGGCGGTCGAGAGCTCGAAGCCGATGAAGGAGGGGAGCCGGGCGGAGAGAAGGCCGAGCCGGGCGATGACGTCCGAGTCGCTGCCGGCATTGAGGCCGTAGGAGGGAAAGAGAACGGGGGTCGCGGCGCGGGCGAGAATCGGCTCGCAGGCCGCGTGGTAGGCACGCTCGTCGAAAGCATCCCCGGCGGCGTCGACGACGCACGCCCCGGCGACGAGATCACCGGGCCGCGCGGGGCCGAGGACCTCCCGGGCGACTCCGAGCAGCCGGCCGCGCGTGGCGGCGTCGAGGGCATGGACGTAGCCGGTGTCCATGTTCACCGCCGGCACGATGCCCGCAGCGGCGGTACGGGCGACGTGAGCCGCGAAGGCCTCCTCGTCGATTTTCCCGGAGGCGTCGAAAGGGAGGAGGACGGCCGAGATCCCCTCGATGCGCCGCCGCGGGCGCAGAAGCGCCAGGGGATCGACCGGGGCAGGGGAGGAGGGGAGGGACATGAAGAGGAGCCTACCCACGGCGATTCCTCCGAGACCAGACCCGCTCCATGCCGGACCGCCGTCGAAAAGGCCCCGCGTCGGCCGAACGGGGCCCGCGGGAGGCCCGCCGCGTAGCGAGGAGGCGAGGCGTTATCCTTGAGAGCCATGGCGACCTTTCCCCGCATGACGCGTTTCCGCTCCGCCGCGGCCCTCCGCGCGCATCTGGAACAGATCGGGGCGGCGATCCCTCTCGACGACGAGAGCCTCTCCGCCGCCGCGGGCTCGCCGCTGGCCGAGCCACTCGACATCGGCGGCAAGCGGGCGGGGAACCGCTTCTGCATCCATCCGATGGAAGGTTGGGACGCCACCGAGGATGGCCTCCCCACCGACACGCTCCTCCGCCGCTGGCGCCGCTTCGGCGAGAGCGGCGCGAAGCTCGTGTGGGGGGGCGAGGCGGTGGCGGTGGTGCCGGAGGGGCGGGCCAACCCGCGGCAACTCCTGGCGCCCGCGCTCGGCCAGGGCGGCCTCGCCCGGCTCCTCGACGCCGTTCGCTCCGCCCACCGCGAGACGCACGGCGACGACGGCGATCTCGTGATCGCGATCCAGCTCACCCACTCCGGCCGCTTCGCGCAGCCGCTCCCGGGGCCGCGCCGGCCGCGCGTCGCCTTTCGGCATCCCCTGCTCGACGACAGGCACGGCGTGCCGGCCGACGGCGACTGCGTCCTGTCCGACGACGAGGTCGAGTCGCTTCTCACAGCCTACGTGGCCGCCGCCCGCGACGCGCGCGACGCCGGCTTCGACATGGTCGATCTCAAGGCCTGCCACGGGTATCTGGTGCACGAGTTCCTCGCCGCCCGGTGCCGCCCGGGTCGCTTCGGCGGCGACTTCGAGGGGCGCACGCGGCTCCTCCGCACGCTCGTGGAGCGCGTCCATGCGGAGGTGCCGGGGATCCTCGTCGGCGTGCGGCTCTCCCTCTTCGACACGATCCCCTGGCGGAAGGTCGACGGCCGGGGCGAGCCGCTCCCCTGGCCGGCGGGGGAGGCGTACGACTGCGGCTTCGGCGTCGACGAGCAGGATCCCCGCCGCATCGATCTGGCCGAGCCGATCCGCCTGCTCGAGTGCTTGCGCGAAATGGGGGTGGCGGCGGTGAATCTCTCCGCCGGCTGCCCCTACGCCGCGCCGCACGTGACGCGGCCCGCCGCCTATCCGCCGAGCGACGGCTACCCGCCGCCGGAGGATCCGCTCGTCGGCGTGTGGCGGCAGATCGACGCGGCGCGGCAGGCCAAGGAGGCCGTGCCGGGGCTGCCGATGATCGGCTCGGGCTACACCTACCTGCAGGAGTGGCTGCCGCACGCGGCCCAGGCGGTGGTGCGCGAGGGGTGGATCGACGCCGTCGGCATCGGGCGGATGGTCCTCTCCTGTCCGTCGCTGCCGGCCGACCTCCTCGCCGGCCGCACGCCCGACCCGAAGACCGTCTGCCGCACCTTCAGCGACTGCACCACGGCGCCGCGACGCGGCCTCCGCAGCGGCTGCTACCCGCTCGACGGCCATTACAAGACCCTCGAGCCCGACGCCACGGTGATGCACGGCATCCGCCGCACTCCCCCGTCCCCTTCCTGAAGCGGCGCTCCCGGACGCATGGCCACTCTCATCCCGCGTCTGCTGGAAACATGGGTCGCGTTCTGGCCCCATTTCATGTGGGCGTCGATCATCCTCATCGGCTTCGTCCTCGCCGCGCACGCGATCCTCACCAAGAAGGACACCCGCTCCACCATCGCCTGGGTCGGGCTGATCCTGTTCTCGCCGGTGGTGGGGGCGGTCGCCTACGTGATCTTCGGGGTCAACCGGATCCGTTCCCGCGCCGCGCGCCTCCGCGCCGGCACCGCGCGCGTCCGCCACGATCTCGCCGGCTGCGAGCCGTCGCCGGCCCGGCTCGACGCGGCGCTCGGCCCCGAGGGCTCGCCGCTGCGATCGCTCTCGTACCTCGTGGAGCGCGTCACCGACCGGCCCCTCACCGACTGCAACTCCGTCGAGCCGCTCGAAGGGGGCGACGAGGCCTATCCGGCGATGCTCGAGGCGATCGCCCGTGCGAAACGGAGCGTCGGCATCGCCTCCTACATCTTCGACAACGACCCCACCGGCCGTGAGTTCGTGGCGGCGCTCGGCGCGGCGGTGGAGCGGGGGGTGGCGGTGCGCGTCCTCGTCGACGGGATCGGCGCCTCCTATTCGCATCCCCCGATCACCGGCCGGCTCGCCGAGGCGGAAGTACCCTGGTCGACGTTCCTCCCCACGAGCGTCCCCTTCTATTTCGCCTACGCCAACCTCCGCAACCACCGGAAGATCATGGTGGTCGACGGCGCCGTCGGGTTCACCGGCGGCCTCAACATCCGCGAGGGCTGCCGGCTCTCCCGCAATCCCCCCCATCCGGTGCGCGACATGCACTTCCGGCTGGAGGGCCCGGTGGTGGCGCAGCTGGTGGAGGTGTTCGCCGAGGACTGGCAGTTCGCCGCGGGGGAGGCGCTCGACGCCGACCCGCGCTGGCGGCCCGACGTCTCCTCAGCGGGCTCGAACCTCGCCCGCGGGATCCGCTTCGGCCCCGACGATCCCGACGTGGGCCGGATCCGTCTGGTGATCGCCGCGGCCTTGGCGCAGGCGCGGTCGCACGTCCGACTCATGACCCCCTACTTCCTCCCCGACGACTCGATCTGCCAGGCGCTCGACGTGGCGGCGATGCGCGGCGTGCAGGTGGACATCGTGATCCCGGAGAAGAGCAACCTGGCGCTCGTGCAGTGGGCGACGACGGCGATGCTCTGGCAGGTCCTCGGCCGCGGCTGCCGCGTGTGGGCCTCGCCGCCGCCGTTCGACCACACGAAGCTCCTGGTGGTCGACGGCGCCTGGGCGATGTTCGGCAGCGGCAACCTCGACGAGCGGAGCCTGCGGCTGAACTTCGAGTTCAACGTCGAGACCTACGACCGCGACCTCTGCGGCCGGCTCGACGCCCACGTCGCCGACGTCATCGGCCGCTCGCGCGAGATCACGCTGGAGGAGGTCGACGGCCGCAGCGTCCCCCGGCGCCTCCGCGACGGCATCGCCCGCCTCTTCTCCCCCTACCTCTGAAGCCCGCCATGCCGCTGCCCCCCTCGGTGATCGCCGCTCGCCTCCTCCGCTCGGCCGGAAGGCTCTGCTCCGCCAGCCTGCTCATGGTCGCCCCACTCGCGGCGGGCGCGACCGACGCAGCCGTCCGCCCGGTCCTCGAGATCGTGGCCGACACCGTCCTCGATCCGGCCGTGACCTACGGCGGGCTCGTGATCCGGGCCGACGGCGTGACCATCGACGGCGCCGGAGCCGTCGTGCTCGGAGCCGAAGGGGGCGACCCCAAGGACTTCACCGGCACCGGCATCCGGGCCGAGGGGGTGTCGGGGGTGACGCTCGGGAACGTCCGCGTCCGCGGGTTCGAGCATGGCCTCCACGTGTCCGACGGCGCCGAGTGGACGATCCGCGACTGCGACTTCTCCGACAACTTCCACGATCCCCGCTTCGGCTGGGGAGAGCAGGGGCGCCGCGGCGGGATGCTGCTCGAGCGCGTGACGAGGAGCCGCGTGGTGCGGAACCGTGCCAACCGCACCTGGGACGCCTGCGTGCTCGTCGATTCGAGCGACAACGAGATCGCCGGCAACGACTTCTCCCGCTCGTCCAACACCTGCCTCAAGCTCTGGACGAGTTGCACGAACGTCGTCCGCGACAACGACCTCTCCCGCGGCATCCGCATCGACCCCGGCGAGGTCCACGCCCGCGACTCGACCTGCGTGCTCCTGGAAAGCGGCTCCAGCGACAACCGCTTCCTCGGCAACGACTGCACCGCCGGCGGCGACGGGATCTTCATCCGCGTCCTGAACGGCTGGGTGAGCACCGGCAACGTCTTCGAGGGGAACGACTGCTCCGGGGCCAACAACAACTGCATCGAGGCCTGGTCGCCCCGCAACACCTGGATCCGCAACAGGGCCAACGGCGGCAGCTACGGCTTCTGGCTCGGGGCCTCCGACCAGAACGTGCTCCTGGAGAACGAGGCCAGCGGCAACGGCCTCCCCGACGGACCGCACAACTCCCCCCACCTCCCCGGCGCCGGCCACGCGGGGATCGTGTTCATGTTCGGGCCGTCGAGCCATACGGTGCTGCGCGGCAACGTCTGCCGGGGCAACAACGGCGCCGGCATCGCGGCGATCGGCGACCTGGGCTCGGACGGCAAAGCGTGGCGAGCCTTCCACTGGATCGTCGAGGAGAACGTCCTCGAAGGGAATCGCTGGGGCGTCTACGTGCGTCACGCCGACATGCTCGACCTGGCCGGCAACCGCTTCTCGGGCAACACCGAAGCGGACCTCTTCGACGCCGGCGACGTGACGGGCCTGGTGCGTCACGAGCCTCGGGCCGAGGTGCCGCCGCGGGCGGTCCTTACGGGGCCGGCCCGCGCGACCGTCGGCCAGCCGGTCCGCTTCGACGCCTCGGCGAGCGACGCCGAGACGGGCCCGCTCGTCTTTCGCTGGCAGGTGGACCGGGAGGCGCAGCCCGCCGGCCCGACGCTCGAGCGCGTCTTCGCCGCGCCGGGCCTGGCCCGTGTGGCCCTCACCGTCACCTCGGGGGGCCGCTCCGATCTCGCCTGGCGCGATCTGTGGGTGGTGGACGACGCGCCGGAAGTCGGCACGGAGCCCGACGCGGACGCTCAAGCGCGAGCGGCCATCGGGAACGGCGCCGCGGACCGGTGGCGCTTCGACGATCCCGCCTCGCAGGTGGCGTTTTCCTTCGACACGACCGACCCGCTCGTCGGCCGCGCGTCGCTCCTGGCCCGGATCGAGCCCTACGGCGGCGGCAGGTCGACGCTCCTCCACGACCTCGCGGCGCCCCGGCCGCTGCCCGCCGGCGGTTCGATCGTGGTCTGGATCCGGGCCCGCAATCCGAACGTGCCGGCCTGGCAGGATGGCAATCCGCGCTTCACGCTCGTCGACCCCGCTGGCCGCCGCATGACGCTCGCCCCGGAGAAGGACCTCCTCGCGAGCCCCCCCTCGACCGAGGCCCGCGAGGGATGGCTGCGGGTGGAGGCGCCGCTCGCCGGGGGGGCGGGATGGACCCGGTCGGGCGAGGCGCTCGAGACCGTGGCCACCCTCGGGATCGGCTTCGACTCCTGGGGGGCGCCGCCGCTCGAGATCCGGCTCGACGGCCTCCACCTCGCGGCCCCGGCGGTCCCCGTCCCGTGAGCGGCGCCGGGTGAATTGTCAGCCCCGGACCGCTCGCCTACAGTGGCCTCTTCACTCCACCGAGGGACCCCGCACCGTGCCCGGCACCGCCCCCGCCTCGTACGACCCCGCGCTCGATTTCCTGGACCAGCTCCGCGCCTGCGGCCGCGAGTTCCACGCCCGCGGCTGGTCGCTCGGCACGAGCAGCAATTACAGCGTCGTCACCGGCCGCGACCCGCTCGAGCTCACGATCACCGTCAGCGGGAAGGACAAGTCGACGCTCGGCCGCGAGGACTTCGTCCGGGTCGACGCCCAGGGCCGCCCCTGCGACGGCTCGGGGAAGAAGTCGTCGGCGGAGACGCTCCTCCACTGCCTCGTCGCCGAGCTCGTCCCCTCCGTGGGCGCGATCCTCCACACCCACTCGGTCTGGTCGACGATCCTCTCCCGGGCCGACCTGCCCCGCGGCGGTCTCACGATCGAGGGCTTCGAGATGCTCAAGGGCCTCGACGGCATCGGCACGCACGACACGAGCGAGACGGTGCCGATCTTCGCCAACGCCCAGGACATGACCGAGCTTTCGCGACGAATCCGCGACCGCTTCGCCGCCGCCGACTGGAGCGACCCCGCGCGTCCGCCGTTCCACGGCTTCCTTCTCTCGGGCCACGGCCTCTACACCTGGGGCCGCGACCTCGCCGAGGCACGGCGCCACATCGAGATCCACGAGTTCCTCTTCGAGGTCGTCGCCCGCTCGCGCTCGGGGACGTTCGCCGCCACGGCC
Organism: uncultured Planctomycetaceae bacterium; assembly: GCA_963923225.1. Classification (GTDB taxonomy): domain Bacteria; phylum Planctomycetota; class Planctomycetia; order Pirellulales; family UBA1268; genus QWOP01. The sequence continues at coordinate 638 of CAWUOA010000085.1, read as the reverse complement.
TGATCCGCCGCCGTTCCCCACTCCTTCTTTCCCGCCTTCCGTCCCCCTTCCATCTCCGGAGCCCTCCATGGCCATCGTCACCATCCCCGCCGAAGCCCGGCGCATCACCGGCCTGGACGCGGTGAAGGCGTACCTCGCCGATTTCCAGATCCACCACGAGGAGTGGCCGCTCGAGGACCGGGTCGATCCGGCGGCCCCGGCCGAGCAGATCCTCGCCGCGTACGCGCCGGAGATCGACGAGCTCAAGGCCCGTGGCGGATTCGTCACCGCCGACGTCATCGACGTCCGCCCCGAGACGCCGAACCTCGAAGCGATGCTCGCCAAGTTCTCCAAGGAGCACACCCACTCCGAGGACGAGGTCCGCTTCATCCTCCAGGGCCGCGGCGTGTTCCACGTCCACGCCACCGGCCCCGACGGCACCGACACCGTCTTCGCCATCGAGGTGGGCGCCGGCGACCTGATCAGCGTGCCGCGCGACACCAAGCACTGGTTCGACCTCTGCGACGACCGGCGCATCCGGGCGATCCGCCTCTTCCAGGACACCTCCGGCTGGACGCCGCATTACGTCGAAGGGGGCGTGCACGGCGACTACATCCCCCTCTGCATGGGACCGGCGTGGGTGCCGGCGAGCGGGGGGG
>CAWUOA010000084.1:0-11292 GCA_963923225.1 uncultured Planctomycetaceae bacterium | reverse complement strand
AGGCTCCTCGCCCCGACCGCCCACACCACCTCATGGCAGCCGGCGGCCGCCGGCTCGCCCACCGCCGCGCTGCCCAAGCCGGCCCGTCAGTGACGCTGGCCGGTCCGCCCGGCGGGAACACCCCGTGACCAACGCCGACATCGCCGCCCTCTTCGAGCATCTCGCCGACCTCCTCGAGTATCGCGGGGAGAACGCCTTCCGGATCCGGGCCTACCGGTCCGCGGCACGCACCATCGAGGACCAGGTCGAGCCCCTGGCCCGCCTTCGCGCCGATCCCGGCAGGAGCCTCACCGACCTCGAGGGAATCGGCCGGGATCTCGCCGCGAAGATCGGCACGATCCTCGACACCGGCCGTCTGCCGGCCCTCGACGAGATCGCCGCCGAGGTGCCGCCGGTGGTGTTTCAACTCCTCCGTATCCCGGGCCTCGGGCCGAAGAAGGTCAAGGCCCTGGTGGAGTCGCTCGCCATCGAGTCGCTCGAGGGGCTCGAGGAGGCCTGTCGGCGCGGCGCGGTGCGCGACGTGAAGGGCTTCGGCGAGAAGACAGAGGCCGCGATCCTCAAGAACATCGCTTTCGTTCGCGAGAACACCGGCGAGCGCCGCTTGTGGGACGAGGCCGACGGCATCGTGGCGGCGCTCCTGGAGTGGATGCGGGCTTGTCCCGCCGTCCGCCGCATCGAAGGGGCGGGGAGCTGGCGACGAGGGTGCGAGACGGTGGGCGACGTCGATCTGGTGGCGGTGGCCGACGACGCGGCGGCCGTGATGGAACGATTCCGCTCGTGGGAGCACGCCACCGAGACGATCGTCTCCGGCGCGACGAAGTCGAGCCTTCGCGGGCCCGGCGGGACGCAGATCGACCTGCGCGTCGTGGCCGAGGCGTCGTTCGGAGCGGCGTGGCAGTATTTCACCGGTTCCAAGGAGCACAACATCCTCGTCCGCTCGCGGGCCCGCGAGCATGGCTGGACCCTCAACGAATACGGATACCGACCGCTCGGCGAGTCCGCCGCGCCCCTCCCCCCGGTGGCGACGGAGGAGGAGGTGTACGGGGCGCTGGGACTGGCGTGGATTCCCCCCGAACTCCGCGAAGGCCGCGACGAACTGCGTCTGGCGGCCGAAGGACGCCTGCCGCGGTTGGTGACGCTCGCGGACGTGCGCGGCGACCTCCACATGCACACCACCGACACCGACGGCGAGGACACGCTCGCCGACATGGTGCGTGGGGCGCGGGAACGGGGCCTGGAGTACGTCGCGATCACCGACCATGGACCGCGCGTCACCATGGCCCACGGCCTCGACGAAGTCCGCCTGAGGCGGCAGTGGGAGCGGATCGACGCCCTCAACGAATCGCTCTCCGCCGGGGGCGGGGCGTCGATCGTCGTTCTCAAGGGGATCGAGGTCGACATCCTCGAGCGGGGAGGCCTCGACCTTCCCGACCGGGTGCTCGCGGACGCCGATTGGGTGGTGGCGAGCCTCCATTACGGCCAGTCGCAGCCGCGGGAGAAGATCACGAAGCGGTTGCTCGACGCGGTGCGGCACCCGTCGGTCTCCGTCATCGGCCATCCCACGGGACGCCTCCTCAACCGGCGTCCCGCCTACGACGTCGACATGGAGGCGGTGATCGCGGCGGCGGCGGAAACCGGGACGTTCCTCGAGATCAACGCCCACCCCTCCCGTCTCGACCTCGACGACCATCTCGCGGCCGCGGCGTGCCGCGCCGGCGTGCGTGTCGTCGTCTCCACCGACGCGCACTCGGTGAGCGGCCTGGGGGTGATGCGATGCGGCATCCTCCAGGCCAGGCGGGCCGGGCTCCGTGCCGCGGACGTCGTCAACACGCTGCCGTGGAAGGAGCTCAGGGAACTGCTCGGCGGCGATGGACGCCGCTGATCAGTCCGGCGAGCGGACGCAGCGGAAGCCGATGTGGTTGGCGCCGCTCGACATCTCCCCCTTGCCCCGCGTGCCGACGACGTAGCGGGAGCAGTACTGGTCGGTGCACATGAACGATCCACCCCGGAGCACGCGCTTCTTCTGCCCCGGTTCCTGGGGGTCATGGCTCGTTTCGGGGCCGCGCGGATCGTCCGCCCTCGCCCCCGAGATCGCGTCGCGCGCGTAGGTGTCGGGGCGGTACCAGTCGGCGCACCATTCCCAGACGTTGCCCGAGACGTCGTGCAGCCCGTAGCCGTTGGGGGGGAAGGAGGCGACGGGCGACGCGCCCGGGAATCCGTCCTCGCCGGTGTTCTCCACCGGGAACCGCCCCTGCCAGGTGTTGGCCATCGTCTCGCCGTCGGGGTGGAACTCGTCACCCCAGGGATACATGGCGCCCGAGAGCCCGCCCCGGGCGGCGAACTCCCATTCCGCCTCCGTCGGCAGACGCTTCCCGGCCCAACGTGCGTACGCGACCGCGTCGTCCCAGGCGATCTGGACCACGGGATCGTCGCCGCGGCCCTCGATGGAGCTGGACGGACCCGTGGGGTGGCGCCAATCGGCTCCGGGAACCCATGCCCACCAGCGGTAGTGGTCGTCGAGGGGCACCGGACCTTCGGGAGGCGCGAAGACGATCGACCCGGCCACCAGGTTCTCCGGCGGGGCGTCGGGGAAGTCGACCGCCTTCGGGACCTGCTCGGCGACGGTGACGTAGCCGGTGGCCGCGACGAAGGCCGCGTATTGGTCGTTCGTCACCTCGGTGCGATCCATCCAGAACCCGCCGACGGCGACCCGGTGGATCGGCCGCGTGTCGGCCATCGGATCGTTGCCTCCGAACGGCTTCCCCCGCGGGTCGGCACACCCCATCGAGAACTCGCCCCCCGGAATCCACACCATTCCCTCGGGATCAGGCCCGGGGGCGGCGCGACCGGAGGGTTTCGTCGGCGCGAACCCCGCGGCCGCGGTCCTGCCCGGGAAGTCGCGGCGGGCCGGAGCACGGGTGGCGACGAGCGCGAGGGCGTAGAGTCCCGCGGCCGCCGCGAGGCCCGTCAGGATCGCCCAGGGGAGCGCGGGAAAGGCACGCCGGGGGGCCGATTTCATCGGGAAGAAGCCTCGGGGATCGCCATCACCGGCCACGGTCGAACCGGCACCGGATCAGTGTGGCACGGCGGGGCTCCCGGGAAAAGTCGCTCGGGGCGGCGGCACGTTCAGCGTGCCGTGACCCCGTCCGGCGCGGGGTGCATCGCCGCATCGGTGCGGGAAGGCACCGCTTTCACGATCGTGACGCGGTCGGCGAAGACCGAGCCATCGCCGAGCGCCCCTTCCCCCGTCCACAACCGTCCCTCGATCTCGATGGCGTCGCCGGGACTGGCGAGGGCCACCTGTCCCCCCGCGACCCTCACCTCGGCGTCTTCGGCGAGCGGGAGCGTGAGGCGCCGGATCCTCCCGGCATCGACGCGCACCGAAAGCGTGCCTCGCCTGAGCGATACCACCCGTCCGACGATGAGCTCCTCGCGATCGGCCGTGACGGCGACCGGTTTGGCATCGCCCGCCGGGGCGACGACGTGGACCACGGCGATGGGCTCGCGCGCACGCCCCTTGCCGTCCACCGTCGCCTGGAAACGTACCGTCATTCCGGGTGCGAGGAACGCCGGGTGCGCGGTGCCGGAGACGTCGACTCGTGAGACGCCAGCCGGGTGGAGGAGGGCCACCTGCTCGAGTGCCGGCGAACCGTCGGCCGGCGTCTGGACGAACGCCACCATGCCGCCGGAGTTGCCCCCGGTGACGGCCTTCACCACCCCTCGAAAAGTCGACTGCGGCAGCGAGTCGATCTTCAGCCTGTTGTTCTCGACCGGGATCGTGATCGCCTTGTTGGTGTTGCGGCAGGCTCCCAGGTTCCAGAGCCGTTCGTAGGCCTTCTGCATCGCAGCCGACTTGTAGAACGTTCCCCAGTGGATCGTCCCGTCCGGAAGCACCGGCGGAGTCTGATCCTGGCTGTCGGCGTATGGGTTGTACGGAACGACCTGCGCGCCGACCTGCCCGCCCGGACAGAAGGCGACGAGCACCGCTCCCAGCACCGTGGGTGCCCATGCACGGACGCTCGGACGCGTTCCCGGGCCGGGCCGGGCCTGACGGGTGACTCTGGGGGGGACGCAGGTGGACATGGGGACGCTCCGGGGCGGGGACGATCTCCCGTCGCATCGGTCGCCGACGAACGCTCGCCGCAGTGTCCCTTGCGCCACCCTCATGACCGCGCCAGCCATCACCGCCGAAGGCGGTGGGGCGGTCGGCCTGACTCAGCGCGGGCTCAGAGTTGGTCGGTGCCGGAGGCCCCGTCTGAATGACCCACCGAATCACCCCCGCCGCCACCCGGCTGGTGCGCGTCGAGGAGGGGGAACTGCTGGGCCAGGGACGGGCCCCGATCCGGGCGCAGCGACTCCAGGGCCTCGGGACGCACCCGCACCTCCGAACTCTGGAAGGTGTTGAAGCCCGTGCCGGCCGGGATGAGGTGCCCGAGGATGACGTTCTCCTTGAGGCCGACGAGGTTGTCGACCTTCCCGGCCAACGCGGCCTCGGTGAGAACCTTGGTCGTCTCCTGGAAGCTCGCCGCGGAGATGAAGCTCGAACTCTGGACGCTGGCCTTCGTGATGCCCAGGAGTTGCGTGGTCTTGGTGGCCTTCTCCGGGGTCTTGCCCTTCGCGGGGGCGCCGCCGAGCGTCTCGGTCCGGGCGTTCTCCTCGGCGAACTTGTCCTTGGGAACGACCTCACCGAGCGCGAAGCCGCTGTCCCCGGGCTCGGTCACCTTGATGCAACTGGTGATCCGTTCGTTGGCCTGGTTGAAGTCGAACTTGTCGAGCACGCTGCCGGGAAGGAGGTTCGTGTCGCCCACCGACTCGACCTTCACCTTGCGGAGCATCTGCGAGACGATGATCTCGATGTGCTTGTCATCGATGTCCACCCGCTGGCTGCGATAGACGTTCTGAATCTCGCGCACCAGATACTTCTGCACCTCCTCCTCGCCCGAGATGCGGAGGATGTCGTGAGGGACGAGCGGACCGTCGACGAGCGCCTCGCCCGCCTTCACGTCGTCTCCGGTGTGGACACGCATGTGCTTGCCCTGGGTGACGAGGTGCTCGCACTCCTTGCCGTTCTCGTGACGGACGATGATCGTTCGTTTGCCGCGGCGCTTCTCTCCCTTCACCTCGACCTTGCCGCTGATCTCGGCCATGATCGCGGGATCCTTCGGCTTGCGGGCCTCGAAGATCTCGGTCACACGGGGCAGACCGCCGGTGATGTCCTGCGTGCCCGACGCCTCGCGCGGCGTCTTGGCGAGGATGTGCCCGGCCTTCACGTTCTCCCCCTCGGAGACTTCGATGTAGGCCTTTTCGGGGAGATAGTAGGCGCTCAAGGTCTTGCCCTGGCCGTCGAGGAGGACGATCTGCGGGTGGAGCGCCCCCTTGTGTTCCATGACGATGCGCCGTTCGTGACCGCTGGGGTCCTTCTCGATGCGGACGGTCTCGCCCTCGATGACGTCCTCGTAACGCACCGTGCCGGCGACTTCCGAGAGGATCGGGATCGAGTGGGGATCCCACTGCAGGAGGACGGTGCCAGCCTTGACCTCCTCGCCCTCCTTCACCTTCAGGATCGCGCCGGCGGGAACCTCGAACGTCTCGAGGTTGTTCCCCTTGGCGTCGCTGATGGTGATCTCGCCGTTGCGTGCCAGCACGACCTGCTGGCCGCTCTCGTCCTCCACCGAGCGGATGCGGGCGAAACGGATCGTGCCTGCCCGTCGGGCCTTGCTCTGATTCTCCTCGAGGGCCCGCTGGCCGACGCCGCCGATGTGGAACGTGCGCATCGTGAGTTGGGTGCCCGGCTCGCCGATGCTCTGAGCAGCGATGATCCCCACGGCCATCCCCTCTTCGACGAGCGAGCCGGTGGAGAGATCCATGCCGTAGCACAGCCGGCAGACTCCCAGCGGCGCCTCGCAGGTCAGGGGGCTGCGGACGCGCACCTTGTCGAGGCCGAGGTCCTCGATCTCGAGCGCGACCTTCGGAGTGATCAGATCGTCCTCGGCGACGACGACATGGCCGAGCACGGGATGCTTGATGGGGTCACGACTGACGCGGCCACGGAGACTGTCGGCGAGCCGCACCTCGACCTTCTCGCCGCGGTAGATGACCCCCTTCTCGACGCCCTGTGCCGTGCCGCAGTCGTGCATGGTGACGACGACGTTCTGCGCCACGTCGGCGAGCTTGCGGGTCAGATACCCCGAGTCCGCCGTCTTGAGCGCCGTGTCGGCCAGACCCTTGCGGGCGCCGTGCGTGGAGCTGAAGTACTCGAGGACGGTGAGGCCCTCGCGGAAGTTCGCCTTGATCGGCGTCTCGATGATCTTGCCGGACGGCTTGGCCATCAGGCCTCGCATCCCGGCGAGCTGGCGGATCTGCTCGACGCCGCCGCGGGCGCCGGAGTGGGCCATGAGGTAGATCGGATTGACGTAGCCGGAGCGGCGTGCGGCGCTGGCCGTGTCCTTCTCGAGCGCCCCCATCATCTCCTTGGTGATCTCCTCGCGGGCGTGGGTCCATTCGTCGAGGATGGAGTTGTAACGCTCGCTGTCGGTGATCACGCCCTTCCGGTAACGGCTGTTGTGCTTCTTCACCTCTTTCTCGGCCCGGGCGATGATGTCGATCTTCCCGACCGGGGTGATGAGGTCGTCCGTGGCGAACGACAGGCCGCTCTTCGTGCTCCACTTGAAGCCGGTGCGATTCATGTCGTCGAGAAGGTCGATCGTCCGCCGCCGGCCCAGGGCCTGGTAGCAGTCGGAGATCACGCGGGCCAGTTCGCTCGACCGCATGGGGATGTTGTAGAAGAGCATCCCCTCGGGGAGGACCGAATTGAAAAGCACCCTGCCGGCGGTGGTCTCGATGATCGCCCCCGGCTTCGACTGCGAGCCGTCGTCGGTCTTGAGCCGCCGCGTGGCGGGGAGCTTGACCTTGATCTTCGCGTGCGTGTCGACCTTGCCCAGGGAGTGGGCGAGTTCCACCTCCTCGACGTTCTTGAAGACCATCCCCTGGCCCCTGCGCTGGCCGGGGAAGGTCATCGTGAGGTAGTAGCAACCCATCACGACGTCCTGCGACGGGCTGATGATCGGGGCGCCGTTGGCGGGGCTGAAGATGTTGTTGGTCGAGAGCATCAACGTATGCGCCTCGACCTGCGCCTCGATCGAAAGGGGCAGATGGACGGCCATCTGGTCGCCGTCGAAGTCGGCGTTGAAGCCCTTGCAGACCAGCGGGTGGAGCTTGATGGCGTTGCCTTCGACGAGGATCGGCTCGAAGGCCTGGATGCCCATGCGGTGCAGCGTGGGGGCGCGATTGAGGAGCACCGGGTGGTTGCGGATCACCTCTTCGAGGATGTCCCACACCTCGGCATCCTTGCGCTCGAGCATCTTCTTGGCGCTCTTGATGGTGTCGGCGTGGCCGAGCTCCTTGAGGCGCCGGATGATGAACGGCTGATAGAGCTCCAGCGCGATCTTCTTGGGCAGGCCGCACTGGTGCAGGCGCAGGGTGGGGCCGACCACGATCACGCTCCGCGCCGAGTAATCGACGCGCTTGCCGAGGAGGTTCTCGCGGAACCGCCCCTGCTTGCCCTTGATCATGTCGGTGAGGCTCTTGAGCGGCCGATTGCTCGAGGCGAGCACGGGCCGCTTGCAGCGGTTGTTGTCGAACAGCGCGTCGACGGACTGCTGCAGCATCCGCTTCTCGTTGCGGATGATCACCTCGGGCGCGTTCAGATCGACGAGCTTCTTGAGGCGGTTGTTGCGGTTGATGATCCGGCGGTAGAGGTCGTTCAGGTCGCTGGTGGCGAAATTGCCCGAGTCGAGCATCACCAGCGGGCGCAGGTCGGGCGGGATCACGGGGATCACGTCGAGGACCATCCACTCCGGCTTGTTCTCGCTGTCGCGGATCGCCTCGACGATCTTCAGCCGATTGACGAGATCCTTCTTCTTCTGCTTCGAGCCGGTGGTGTGCAGCTCCTCGCGGAGGTCTTTGGAGAGGGTCACCAGATCGAGCCCCAGGAGGAGCTTGCGGATCGCCTCGGCGCCCATCTCGGCCTCGAAGCCGGTGTCACCGTAGTCTTCGCGCGCCTTGCGATACTCCTCCTCGGTGAGGAGATGCTGACGCTTGAGGGGAGTGTCCTTCGGGTCGAGGACCACGTAATCCTGGAAGTAGATCACCTTCTCCAGGCTCGACGTCTTCATGTCCAGCAGCGCGCCCAGGCGGCTCGGCATCGCCTTGAAGAACCAGATGTGGACGACCGGCGCGGCCAACTCGATGTGGCCCATGCGCTTGCGCCGCACGCGGCTGTGGGTGACCTTCACCTGGCAGCGGTCGCAGATCATCCCCTTGTACTTCATCCCGCGATACTTGCCGCAGGAGCATTCCCAGTCCTTCTCGGGGCCGAAGATCTTCTCGCACATCAGGCCGTCCTTCTCGGGACGGTAGGTGCGGTAGTTGATCGTCTCGGGCTTCTTGACCTCGCCGAAGGACCAGCTGCGGATGTCGTGGGGCCGCGCCAGGCTGATCTTCACGGCGGAATAATCGTTGACGCGATCGTAGGTGGATTCACCGATGCTCACGTGTCTTCTCCTTCGGTTCTTCGGTCCGCTCGTGTTCGGTCAGGGGAGCTCGATCCGGCAGGTCACTTCGGACAACCGTCGCCCGCCCGCGGGCGAGCGACGGGGAAAGGGAGTGCGGACGCGGCCGGGAGCGCGCGTCCGCACCGTCGTCACAGCCGTCGCTTCTCCAGCGACATGTTGAGGGCCAGCCCGCGAATCTCGTTGGTGAGCACGTCGAAGCTGGCGGGAGTGCCGGCCTCGAGCGTGTTCTCCCCCTTCACCATGCTCTCGTAGATCTTGGTGCGTCCCTCCACGTCGTCACTCTTCACGGTGAGCAGTTCCTGGAGGATGTACGCCGCCCCGTAGGCCTCCAGCGCCCACACTTCCATCTCTCCGAACCGCTGGCCGCCGAAGCGGGCCTTGCCGCCGAGGGGCTGCTGCGTGATCAGCGAGTAGGGTCCGGTGGAGCGGGCGTGGACCTTGTCGTCGACGAGGTGGTGGAGCTTCAGCATGTAGATGTAGCCCACCGTGGTCTCTTGCTCGAGCGGCTCGCCGGTGCGGCCGTCGAAGAGCTGGGCCTTGCCGTGCTTCGGAAGGCCGGCGTCCGCGAGGACCTGGTTGATGTCGTCCTCGCTCGCCCCGTCGAACACGGGGGTGATCGCCTGGAAGCCGAGCACCTTCCCGGCCCATCCGAGGTGGGTCTCGAGAATCTGCCCGACGTTCATGCGGCTCGGCACGCCGAGCGGATTGAGGAGGATCTGCACCGGGGTCCCGTCGGCGAGGAAGGGCATGTCCTCCTTGGGGAGGATCTTGGCGATCACGCCCTTGTTGCCGTGCCGGCCGGCCATCTTGTCGCCGACGCTGATCACTCGCTTGGCGGCGACGTAGACCTTCACCATCTGCAGCACGCCGGGACGCAACTCGTCCCCCTTCTTCATGCTGTTGAGGCGGCGGTCGCGGGTGTCGATCGCGTCCTCGACGGCCGGCCACATCGTCTTGTGGAGCTTCTCGATCTCCGGCTTCGCCTTGGGGGAGCGGACGTCGAGGTCCTCGAGGCGGAACGCGGCCGCACGCTCGGCGACGACCCGGTGCTCCTGATCGCGGACCAGCGGGCTGCCGTCGGCCGCCGTGAGCGGCTTGCCGAGCACCTTCCCGATTTCCTCGACCATGGCACCGAAAGCCTCGGCGACGCGGGCGTTCCCCTCGTTCTCGGCCTCCTTGAGCTGCTTCTCGAACTCGCGCCGTTCCTCCTCGGAGAGGCTCATCCGACGGGCGAACTTCTCGGTGGCGATGACGATGCCTTCGACGCCGGAGGGGACCTCCAGCGAGTCGTTCTTCACGTCCTCGCCGGCGCGGCCGAAGATCGCGTGGAGGAGCTTCTCCTCCGGGGTGAGCTCGGTCTTGCTCTTCGGGGAGACCTTGCCGACGAGGATGTCGCCGGGCCGCACGTACGTGCCGATGCGGACGATGCCCTCCTCGTTGAGATTGTGGAGGGCCCGCTCACCGACGTTCGGGATGTCGCGGGTGAACTCCTCCCGGCCGAGCTTCGTGTCGCGGATCTCGATGTCGTACTCCTCGATGTGGATCGAGGTGTAGACGTCGTCCTCCACCAGCTCCTCGCTGATGATGATCGCGTCCTCGAAGTTGAATCCGTCCCAGGCCATGAAGCCGACGAGGACGTTGCGGCCCAGGGCCAGCTCGCCTTTGTAGATGGCGGCGCCGTCGGCCAGGACCTCGCCCTTCTCGACCTTCTGTCCCAGGACCACGATCGGCTTCTGGTTCTGGCACGTCCGCTCGTTGAGCCCCACGTATTTCCGCAGGCGGTACACGTCGGGAGCCGCGGCGCCGGAGGGGGAAACCTCGATGCGTTCGGCGTCGACGTAGGTCACGGCACCCTTGCGGGCGGCCCGGACGATGAGCCCGGAGTTCGCGGCCACGTCACGCTCCATTCCGGTGGCCACGACGGGCGGTTCGGTCACCAGAAGCGGCACCGCCTGTCGCTGCATGTTGGAGCCCATGAGCGCGCGATTGGCGTCGTCGTGCTCGAGGAACGGGATCAACCCCGCGGACACTCCCACCATCTGGCTCGGGGCGACGTCGATGTACTCGATCTCGTCGGCCTGCTTGATGACGAAGTCGCCGCGGTTCCGCGCGATGATCGAATCGCCCTCGATCTTCCCGTCCACCACGGGCGCGTCGGCGGGGGCGAGGGTCGCTTCGTGCTCCTCGTCGGCCCGCAGCCACACCACGTCGTCGGTGAGGCGGCCCTTGGAGACCTTGCGGTAGGGCGTGACGAGGAATCCGTAGGAATCGACGCCCGAGTAGATCGCCAGGCTCGAGATGAGGCCGATGTTCGTGCCTTCCGGCGTCTCGATCGGGCAGATGCGCCCGTAGTGCGAGATGTGGACGTCGCGGACCTCGAAGCCGGCCCGCTTGCGGTTGAGGCCGCCCGGGCCGAGCGCCGAGAGGCGGCGCTCGTGGGTGAGCATCGAGAGCGGGTTGGTCTGGTCGACGACCTGCGAGAGCTCGCCGCGGCCGAAGAAGTACTCGATCGCCGCGGAGATGCTCTTGGGATTGATGAGCGACCGGGGGGTCATCTCGGCGACGTCCTTGAGGCTCATCCGCTCCTGCACCGTGCGGCGGAGCTTGAGGAAGCCTTTGCGGAGCTCGTCGCTGGCGAGCTCGTCGATGGTCCGCAGGCGGCGATTGCCGAGGTGGTCGATGTCGTCGACCTCGACCTCGTTCTCGCCGTCGGACAGAC
>CAWUOA010000083.1:0-11308 GCA_963923225.1 uncultured Planctomycetaceae bacterium | reverse complement strand
TGCGGGGAGGTCCGCTTCCCCGTCACCACGACGTCGCCGGAGGCGCAGGCCTACTTCGATCAGGGAGTCGGGCAGCTCCATGGCTTCTGGTACTGGGAGGCGGAGCGATCCTTCCGGACGGTGCTCCAGATCGACCCGAATTGCGTCATGGCCCACTGGGGCATGGCGATGGCCAACATCCAGAACGAGGCCCGGGCCCGCGGCATCCTCGCCAAGGCGACCGGAGCGCCGTTCGACTCGGCCACGCCGCGCGAGCGTGCCTGGATCGAGGCGGCGCGGGGGCTGTTCGCCGAGAAGAAGGACGACGCCGAGCGGAAGGCCCATTTCGCCGCCTTCGCCGGAGCCCTCGAGAAGATCGCCCTCGACAATCCCGACGACCTCGAGGCGAAGGCCTTCCTCGTCGGCTTCGCCTGGTGGAACAAGAGCCGCCACGGGATCCAGCCGACGAGCTCGCTGGCCATCGACGCCCTGGCGCGGCAGGTGCTCGCCCGCAACCCGCGGCATCCGATCCACCATTACCTGATCCATCTCTGGGACGGCGCGCGTCCGGCGGAGGCCCTCCATGCCGCGGCCGCCTGCGGGCCGGCGGCGCCGGGGGTCGCACACATGTGGCACATGCCCGGCCACACCTACTCCGAGCTCGCGCGCTTCGACGACGCCGCCTGGCAGCAGGAGGCGGCCGCGCGCGTCGACCACGCCTGGATGATCCGGGCCCACCTCTTCCCGGGACAGATCCACAACTTCGCCCACAACAGCGAATGGCTGGTGCGCGACCTGAATCACGTCGGCCGCGCCCGCGAGGCGCTGGCCATCGCCGCCAACATGGTGGCCATGCCGCGGATCCCCCACTCGCGCGAGGTGAAGCCGGCGCCCGAGCAGCGCTTCGACGAGGATGGCAGCGCCTGGCAATACGGCCGCGACCGGCTCTTCGAGACGATCCTCCGCTTCGAACTGTGGGAGGTGGCCGCCTGCCTCGCCGACACGCCCTACCTCGAGCCGGGCCGCGACTTCGACGACCGTTGGCGCCGCGAGCAGTTCCTGGCCCTGGCCGGCTACGGTCGCGGTGACGCCGCCGCGGGGCGGGCGGCGCTCGACCGGCTGGCCGCGATCGAGAAGGGGGAACGCGACGGCCGGGCCGCCGCGGCCGACAAGGCCGAGACCGAGGCCCGCGCGAAGGGGCAGTCCGCGGCCGACACGAGCAAGGCGATGGCCGATGCGATGCAGCCCTTCACCGAGCGGATCCTCCGGCTCGAGAAGCCGCTCGCCGAACTGCGCCTCCGCGACCATCTCGCGGCGGGCCGCACGGAGGAGGCGCGGGGGCTCCTCGCGTCGCTCGGCGACCTCGACCGCGCGAGGCTCGCCGCCATCCACGCGGCGCTCGGCGACGCGTCCAAGGCGGTGGAGATCGCCAAGGCCGCGGTCGACGCCGAGCCGAAGTCGCTCGTGCCGCGCGTGCTCCTCTGCGAGGCGCAGTGGCGGGCCGGGCAGCGCGACGAGGCGCTGGCGACGTTCGCCCTGGTGCGTTCGATGGGCGGGCGCGCCGACCCCGACCTGCCGGCGCTTTCGCGGCTCGCGCCGGTCGCGGAAGCCGCTGGCGTCGGCGGCGACTGGCGCTCGCCCGCACCCCCTGCGGCAGACCTCGGCGCGCGGCCCGATCTCGACACCCTCGGGCCGGTCCAGTGGCAGGCCTGGCAGGCGGGGGAGTGGACGGCACGGACGCCGGCCGGCGAGGCGGTCGACGCCAAGAGCCGTCGCGGCAGGCCTGCAATCGTGATCCTCACCCTCGGCAAGGCCTGCACCCACTGCAACGAGCAGGTGAAGGCCTTCGCCGCCAGGGCCGCCGCCTTCGAGGCGGCCGGACTTCCGATCGTCGTCATCAGCACCGACACCCCGGAGGAGATCCGCGAGTCGGGCGAGACGCTGCCGTTCCCGGTGCTCTCAGGCGCCGACGGCGCCGCGTTCCGGGCCCTCGACGCCTGGGACGACTTCGAGGGGAAGCCGCTCCACGCCACCTGCTTCGTCGCCGCCGACGGACGGATGCGTTGGCAGCACGTGGGCTACGAGCCGTTCATGCTCCCCGACTTCCTCCTCGAGGAGGTCGGCCGCCTCCAGGCGATCCCCGAGAACCCGGAGTGCCTCCTCAGGCGTCCGACGGCGACGCGGTAGTCGCCGTGGACTCCCCGGCCCCGCCACGCGTGGGCACGTCGCCGCCGAAGCAGGCGAGCACCGAGGGGAGGATGAAGAAGTCGGCCACCAGGGCGGCGAGGATCTCGAAGATCGTCAGGGCCGCGAAGGTCCGCAGCGGCCCCAGCCGGCAAAAGAGCAGCGGGACCATCCCGGCGGCGAGGGTCAGCGCGGCGATCACCATCGCCCGCCCGCTCGTCGCCAGGACGCGCTCGAGCGCGGGGCGGACGGCGAGGCCCTCGCGGCGGCCGCGGAGGAAGGCGCTCACGAAGTGGATGGCGCTGTCGTCGGCCAGGCCCAGGGCGATGCTGAACGTCACGGCGCTGGCCAGGCGCAGCGGCTCCCCGACGGCGACCAAGAGCGCCGAGGTCGCCAGGAGGGGGAAGAGGTTGGGGAGGACGCAGAGCAGTCCCCAACGCAGTGAGCGGAAGGCCACGACCGTCATGGCCAGGATGATCGCCGCCGACGTGAACAGGCTCGTGCGCGTGTCCTCGATGATCTGGTACACCGCCCGCGCCGCGGTGACCGCGGTGCCGGTGAGGCGGATCCGGAAGCCGGGGTTCTCGCGCTCGATGGCCGCCAGCCGTGCGGCGAGCCGGTCGAACTCCGGCAGCAGTCGTGCGGCGCCGACGTCCGGCACGCGGGCGGTGACCACGGTCCGCCGCAGATCCTCGCGCAGCATGCGGTGGAGGTGGCGGGCGGGCACGCGGCGGAGGTGGCGGAAGGCGGCGGCGTCGGGCTCGCCGTCGGAGGAGAGCGACTCGAGCAGGTCGCGCACGGAGAAGGCCCCGTCCAGATCGGGGCTCGCCTGGAGCGCCTCCTGCACACGGGCGACGACGTCGAGGACCTCTTCCGAGTCGAGCGCCGCCCCCTCGGGCCACTCCACCACCGCCGAGGCGAGCACGGAGCCGCCGAGCTTCTCGTCGCAGCGCTTCGTGACCGCGATCGTCGGATCGCCGGAAGGGAGCATCTCGAGCCAACGCATGTCGGAGGAGAGGCGGAGGCTCGCCAGGAAGAGGCCGAACGTGGCGAGGATGGCGACGGCCACCACCGTGCGGGGCCGTGCCAGGCAGGCGATGGCGAGCCGGCCGAGGAGCCCCGGTGGTGCCATGGGCGAGTCGTCGTCGCCTCCCGCGCCCGAGCCCGCCGGCGGCGTGCCGACAGGGCAGAGCATCGTCAGCACCGGCATCACGGTGAGCACCGCCGCCAGGCCGAGGATCGTGCCGACGGCTCCGGCGATGCCGAAGTTCTTGACGCTCGGGATCTCGGCGATCGCCAGGGCCCCGAAGCCGACGGCCGTGGTGAGCACCATGAGGATGCAGGCCGAGCCGACGTCGACGATCGCCTTGGTCACCGCGTCGACGACCGACAGACCCGCGGCGCGGGCGTTCTGCAGAGCGACGATGAGGTGCGCCGAATCGCTGAACCCGAGCACGAAGACGAGGCTGGGGAGGATGGTGTTGAGGCCGTTGATGCGCTGGCCCGTCCACCCCATCCAGCCGAGCGTCCACACCAGCCCCACCGCCGGACCGGCGAGCGCCGCGAGGACCCCCGAGGCGCTGCGGAAGGCCAGCGCCGCCACGATCACCGTCGCCACGCAGGAGAGCACGAGGCTCCGGTAGAACTCCTGCCTGACCGCGGCGATGACGTCGACGCGCAGCGGCGGGTGGCCGGCCAGGGTGATCGAGAGGGGGCTCCCCCGCGTCGCCTCGGCGACGGCGGCGCGGAGGTCGGCGACCTGGCGGCGCGTGTCGGCGATCGTTCCGGAGGAGGGGCGGAGGCGGACGACGAACAGGAACAGCTCGCCGTCGGAGGAGATGAGCTGGCCGCGAATGCCGGGGTGGGAGCGGGCCGCCTCGAAGGCCGAGCGGAGCCGCTCCGGGGTGAAGTTCGACTCGGCCCGCGGGAAGAGGGGGGCGAGGGGATGGCCGACGCGCCGCGCGTCGAAGGGGCTGGCGACGGAGAGGACGTCGTCGCGGCCGCGGAGTCGCTCGATCAGGTCGAGGAGCAGGCGCACCGAGGCCACGTCCCCGGGATCGAGCCCCTCCACCGCCGCGAGGACGTCGGTGTCGTCGGCGCCGAAGTCGTCGAAGAGCTCGTCGAGGAGCTCGCGGTCGGCGTCGTCGCGGTGGACGAACGCGCGGGGATCCTCGTCGAAGTCGAGCCGGAACAGCCCCATCCCGGCGACCGCCGTGACGAGCGTCACGAGGAGGGCGACCAGCCGCGGGTGGCGACGCAGGAGGGCGGCGTACCGGTTCATGCAGGCGGCGAGGTGGGGACCGACCGCCGGGAGGGCTGGGGCCGGGACGCGTTTCGGGACCGAAGCCCCGAGTCTAACGGCGCGACGTCGTCGGCGGCGGAACGGCGGGCCGGGCCTCGGGAAAAACCGTCCCGGATATCATGCGTGGGCGAGTCCCGTCAGTCATCACGACACCCCCGGCGACCCTTCCATGCATCGCTTCCGCTGGTTTCTCGTCCTGGCCTTCGCCGTGGGCGCCGGTGTCGTCGGGGCGGAGCCGCCCGCGCCTCGGCCGCGGCTGGGCCTCAATCTCGCCGCCGCGGTCGAATGGAGCGCCGAGCAACCCTTCGCCGACTTCTTTCGCCTCTCGCGCGCCTGGATCAGCCAGCGCGAAGGAGCCGGGTGGGGGCAGGGTCCGGACCTCGATCTCGATGCCGACGGCTGGGTGCGCTCGCTCGATCCGGGCTGCCACGCGGACACCCCGCTGTGTTCGCTCGAGCCGGGCGACCACTACCCCGCCGGCGTCTACACCCTCCTCCACGAGGGACGCGGCGAACTCGACGCCTGGGGAGCGGCACGCGTGCGATCGGCGGAGCCGGGGCGCCTCCTTCTCGACGTCGATCCGCGGAAAGGCGGTTTCTTCCTCCGCCTCCGCGCCACCGATCCCGCCGATCCGCTGCGCCGCATCCGAGTCTTTCCACCGGGAGAGGAGATCGACGGCACGAACCCCTGGCGGAACGAGTTCCTCGATCGCTGGCGCGGCATGGACTGCCTCCGCTTCATGGACCTGCAGGCGACGAACGGCTCGTCCATCGTGCGCTGGGAGGACCGCCCACGCCCCGACGACGCCACCTTCACCGGGAAGGGGGTACCGGTCGAACTCCTCGTCGACCTCGCCAACCGGCTCGGCGCCGAGCCCTGGTTCTGCATTCCCCACGCCGCCGACGACGATTTCGTGCGTCGCTTCGCCGGTCTGGTCCGCGACCGTCTCGCTCCCGGATCACGCGTGTGGATCGAGTACTCCAACGAGGTCTGGAATCCGCAGTTCGCCCAGCATCGGCACGCCGCCGCGGAGGGCTTGCGACTCGGGCTCGCCGAGAAGCCGTGGGAGGCGGCATGGCGCTACACGAGCCTGCGATCGATGGAGATCTTCGCGATCTTCGAAGAGGTGTTCGATGGCCACGAGAGGCTCGTGCGCGTCCTCCCCTCGCAGGCTGCCAACGCCCACGTGGCCCGCGAGATCGTCGGCTTCCGCGATGCCGCCTCGCGGGCCGACGTCCTGGCCATCGCCCCCTACGTGTCCTTCAACGTCGCCCCCGATGGCGAGCCCAGAGCCGATGCCGTACGGGACTGGACTCCCGAGCAGGTCCTCGACAGGCTCGACGCATCGGCGCTCCCGGAAAGCATCGGGTGGGTGCGCGACAATGCCCGTGTCGCCGGTGAGCACGGGCTGCGACTGGTGGCGTACGAGGCCGGGCAGCACTGCGTCGGCGTGGCGGGGGCCGAAAACGACGACCGCCTCACCGCCCTGCTCGTGGCGGTCAACCGCCATCCGCGGATGGAGGAGATCTACGCACGCTTCCTCGCGGCCTGGGAGGCGGAAGGGGGCGATCTCCTCTGCCACTTCTCGTCGATGGGGCCGTTCGGGAAGTTCGGCAGCTGGGGACTGCTCGAGTACGCCGATTCACCCACGGCCGACGCGCCGAAGCTCCGGGCGGTCACGGACTGGGCGCGGTCGCACGGGCAGCCCCTGGGGACCGGCGAGGGAACGCGCCGGCCCCCCGACACGGCCCGGTAGAAGAGGCTCGGCCGGCGGGACGACCCGATCAGGCGGCGGCGACGGCGCCGCGCTCGTGGAGGGCCGTGGCCCGGAGGAGGACGCAGCCCTGGAGCACCTCCGGCTTGCCGGGGCTCCCCACCGCGGCCGTCGGGCAGGCGACGAGGCCCCGTAGCGCCCCCCAGCGCTCGCTGAGCGCGTGGGGGATCGAGCAGGCGCTGGTGTTGCCGGTGTCGCGGACCAGGCCGTTGACCACCTCGCAGCGCACCCCGAGGCCGTCGAGTTGCATGCCGGTGAAGCGCACGATCCCGGTGCCGGCCTGGTGCGGCACGACGAAGTCGAGATCGGCCCCGGAGAGTCCCCGGGCCGCCAGTGCCGCGCCGACCGCGGCCGACATCGCACGCGGCGCCAGGTCGGCGATCGCCATGCCGTCGAGCTCGAAGACGATGCGGGCGGCGTCCAGCGCCTGGCCGCCGCCGGGGGCGGGCACGGTGACCTCCTCGCAGCGCCGGAAGTCGAACGCCGGCCGTTCGACCGGCATCCGCGCCGCGTCGGCGTGGAGGATCTCGAAGTGGACCGGATGCCGCCGGCTGGACGTGGGCGCCAGGAGGGTCGCCGACGCCATGTCGCCGAACAGGCCGGCGGTCTGGCGGGCGCCGTAGTCGGTGATCCGGCTGATGCGCGTGGCGACGACGACGAGGACGTACTCGTCGTCGTGGAGACGGAGTCGCGGGCCCCAGCGGCGCGAGAGGATCGAGAGGGCCCGGCTGTAGCCGCAGCAGAACCAATTGATGCCGGCGGTGCGGCAGTGCGGCAGCCCGAGCGCGGTGGCCACGCGCCGCGCCGCGGCGGCGGGGCGTTCGAGCGCGGCGGCGGAGGGGTCGAGATGCCGGTCGGCGACCGACGGCGGGAGGAGGGAGGGGGAGACGAAGAGGAGCCCGCGGCAGTCGGCGGGATCGCAGCCGGTCTCGCGCTGCAGGCGGCGCACCGCCTGGACCCCCATCGCCACCTCGTCGTCGACGGAGATGGCGCGGGCCTCGATGCCGGTGTGATGGGCGAACTTCCGCGGCATCGCCTCGCCGAACCAATCGTTGCCGAGTTGCCAGACGGGCCGCGATACCGTGATCGCCGAGATGCCCAGGGGCGGAGCGGACGGAGGGGCGA
Source organism: uncultured Planctomycetaceae bacterium (assembly GCA_963923225.1). Classification (GTDB taxonomy): domain Bacteria; phylum Planctomycetota; class Planctomycetia; order Pirellulales; family UBA1268; genus QWOP01. The sequence goes on along the minus strand of CAWUOA010000083.1, from coordinate 3,944 downwards.
AGGCCGCGGTGGGGGACATCGGCACGTCCTCGACGGGAAAGGCTCGGGGGCCCGGGAACCACCTGCGGCGGCCGTGTCGGCCGCATGGCAGTCCTGAACCGAGGAAACCCTCGATCGGATCCCGGGTCAAACGGGCCGGGGGGGCTTTGTCCGGCCTGTCCGGGAGGAGGCTCGCGGGGCGGGATGATGACGAGGGGGCCCGGCCGTCGCCAGCGGAAAAAAAGGGAGAAAAGGCGCTTTTCAGGGGCACGGGGCGGGGTGGGAGGCGGCCGGGGCCGGCCGCGGTACGATGCGGCTCCCGGGAGCCCGAACGTGTCATCGACCCCTCTGATCTTCCTCACGCTGGCCTTCCTCACCCTCGCCGCCCTGTCGGCCTGGGCGATCCGGGCCGAGAGCCTCGACCAGCGTTCGTCGGACCCGGCGCCCGGCGATCCGCGCCGCGAGGAGTGAGCGTGAGGATGCCCACCTCGACGAGTCCGGGCACGGAGCCGAGCGACGACCTCCGCGGCGAGTGGGCGATCCTGTTCACGCTCGCGGCGGTGCAGTTCACGAGCATCGTCGACTTCATGATCGTGATGCCGCTGGGGCCGCAGCTGATCGAGTCGCTCGGACTCGACACCGCCCGCTTCGGCTGGATCGTCTCCTCCTACACCTTCGCCGCCGGGATCGCGGGCCTGTGCGGCGTCGCCGTGCTCGACCGTATCGACCGGCGCACGGCGTTCCTGGTGCAGTACGCCGGCTTCGTCGTCGGCACCTTCCTCTGCGGACTGGCCGACAGCTTCGGCGGGCTCCTCGCGGCCCGGATCGTGACCGGCGCCTTCGGCGGCGTGCTCGGCGGGCAGTCGCTGGCGATCGTGGGGGACCTGTTCCCGGAGGAACGGCGCGGCCATGCCACCGGCACGTTGATGTCGGCCTTCGCCGTGGCGTCCGTGGCGGGGGTCCCGGCCGGCATCTGGATCGGCCACGCCTGGGGCTGGCAGGCGCCCTTCCTCCTCCTCGCGGCGGCGAGCCTGCCGCTGTTCGCGCTGGCCGCGTGGGCCATCCCGCCGCTCACCGGGCACCTCGGTCACGCCGGCGAGCCGGCCGCGCGCCGCCTCGTCGGCACGCTGACCCGCCCCGATCATCTCCGTGCCTTCGCGCTGGTGAGCGTGCTGATGATCGGAGCCTTCGCGGTGATCCCGTTCATCAGCGCCTCCTACGTGGCCAACGTCGGCGTCAGCGAGGCGGAACTGCCGTTGGTGTTCGTCGCCGGTGGCCTGCTGACGCTCGTCGGCTCGCCCGTCATCGGCCGGCTCGCCGACCGGATCGGCAAGCTCGCGGTGTTCCGCTTCATGGTGCCGCTGTCGGCGGTGATGATGCTCGTGATCACCCACCTCCCGCGGGTGGGCGTGGGGTGGGCGGCGGCGGCCACGGCGCTCCTCATGCTCGCCAACACCGGGCGGATGGTGGCGGCGATGGCCCTCATCAACGGCACGGTGGAGCCGGCCAGACGCGGAGGCTTCATGTCGGCCAATTCGTCGATCCAGCACATGGCCTGCGGCGTGGGAACGGCCGTCGGCGGCGCGATCGTCAGGGGGGCCCCCGGCGAGCCGCTGATGCATTACGACCAGGCCGGCTGGTTCGCCGCAGCGGTGACGCTCGCCAGTTTGTGGTTCGCCGCGCGCCTCCGTTCGCCGGGCGGCGGCCCGCCGACGACCCCCGCGCGGAGCCTCGCCGCGGCGGCCGAAGCGGAAGCCGCCGCGGGCGAGGCGATGGCGGCGCTCGACGCGGAGTGATCGCGCGACCGCGGCACGACGCCGCGGCCGTCGCCCCGTGGCCACCCTCGGCGTGGCCCGGGGCGACCGAGCCGACGGGGCCAGGATGGCCCCGTCGGCGAAACAACTAGAACGGGAGGTCGTCGCGAAGGTCGGAACCGCCGTCGGACCGGCTGGGACGCTTGCGGCGCTTCGCCCGGTCCTTGGCCTTCTCCTTCGCCAGCAGGTAGTCGAGGTAGTGGATGACGGCGTCGACGTCGTCGGTGCCCGCCTTGACGTGGGCGGAGAAGGCCTGGGAGATCGTCGCCCCGCGGTTGCGGAGCTTTTCGGCGATCCGGTGGGCCGAGGTCGCGTCGGTGCCCTGCTGGATCGCGTCCCACCACACCCGCTCGCTTCCCGACGCGTCCGCCCAGCCGAGCGACTCGTGCTTGATGCGATCGATCGAGGCGAGGATGTCGCGGTCGCTCATCCCCTCGAGGACGTCGCAGGCGTGCTCCGCCCCGGGGACGCCCGATCTGGGGCGCACCGGAACCTTCTCCAGGAACGTGTGGCGCAGCTCGACGTCGCGGCGCCGGATCGTCGGCGGCTCCTTGTGGCAGGCCGGCTCCTTGCCGAGGAGGACGACGTCCTTGTCGATGACGACCTTCGTCACCCCCTCCTCCGCGAACTCCGGCCACGTGCGGTCGACGCCGTCCATGACGCGGGTGATCAGCCGGGCGAGCCCGCGGGCCCCGGTGCCGAGCTCCATCGCTTCGGCGGCGATGGCGTCGAGGGCACCGTCGTCGAACACCAGGTCGATGCCGTGGATCGCCGCCAGGCGGCGGTGGTGGACCAGCGCCGACTCCTCCGTGCCGTCCTCGATGATCCGGCGGAGGTCATCGCGGCCGAGCTCGTGCAAGGCGCTGACGGTGGTGAAGCGCCCGATGAACTCGGGGATCAGCCCGAACTCGACCAGATCCGCCGTCTGCGCCTGGCAGAGGGCCTCGTAGATCGACGGATCGGGGATGTCTGCCACGCTCTCGCCGCTGCGGCCGATGAAGCCGATGTGGGTGCGGCGGGTGCCGAGGCGGCGGCGGACGATGCGCGGCAGGTCGACGAAGGCGCCGGTGCAGACGAAGAGGATCTTCGAGGTGTCGACGGGGGCGTGCGAGTGGCCGTCGACGTTGTCGGCGATCTTGCCCCCGATGATGGTGAGCAACGCGTTCTGCACCCCCTCGCCGCTGACGTCGCGCGAACCGCCGCAATCCTGGCGGCGGATCTTGTCGATCTCGTCGATGAAGATGATCCCCTTCTCGGCGAGGCGCGCGTCCCCCTGGGCCTTGTCGAGGAGCGACTTGACCATCGCGTCGGGGCTGCGGCCCCGGAACCCCGCTTCCACGAGCCCCGCGGCGCTCGAGATGACGAACGGAACGCCGAGCATCGCCGCCAGCGTGCGAACGATGAGCGTCTTCCCGCAGCCGGTGGGGCCGAGGAGGAGGATGTGGTGCGGCCGCGGCTCGCCGCCGTTGGACTCGCGGTCGGCCTGGGAGAGGTAGTGGTTGTAGATCGCGGTGCAGACGTCGCGTTTGGCGCGGGTCTGGCCGCGGATGAAACGGTCGAGGTGGTCGCGCAGTTGCCGCGGCGTGGGGAGCACGGTGCGGCTGCCGGAGCCTTGCCGCCACTTCTCCTCGGCCCGGTGGCGGACGACGGCGCGGGCGGCACGCTCGGACGTCTTCCGCTTGCGGACGAGGCGCCTCGCCATCCCGGGGAAGGCCTGCTCGACGAGCGTGGAGAGTTCATCGTCCGACACCGGACCGTACCATTCGCGGACCATCGCCTGATCGCGCCGGAAGTGGAACGCCGGCGTCGCGGCGATGCCCCACTCGTCGGCCGCCTCGGGGTGACGGGAAACGTCGATCGCCAGCACCGTCAGTTCGTCGTCGGTGTGCCGAAGGCAGTGGTCGATCGTCTCGCGCGAGGAGACCTGGCCGGGATCGGTGGCGTCCCAGAAGAGCATGACGACGGGGTCGTCGCCGGCGATGTCGAGGCAGTAGCGGAGGGTGTCGGGGGTGATGTCATGGAGGGGCATGGCGTCATCCTTGCGGGGGGAAGAGACAGGAGCGGGGAACGGCGTGCGTGGTCGTTGGGGCCGGAAGGTGGCGCGGCCGGCGCGCACCGCGGGCCCGGATCGTGGGTTGGGGGCCTGTCTCT
>CAWUOA010000082.1:0-11320 GCA_963923225.1 uncultured Planctomycetaceae bacterium | reverse complement strand
CGAAGGTGTACTGGCCGACGAGGTTCGCCTCCTCCACGAACGGCAGCAGGAACGGCGCCCAGGAGTGGTACTTGGTCGCGCCGTTGGGGTCGGTGTAGCCCAGCGGAAGCTGCTTCTTCGCCCCCTCGTAGTTCTGGAAGGCGATCGCCAGCTGCTTCAGGTTGTTCGCGCACTGCATCCGCCGCGCCGCCTCGCGCGCGGCCTGCACGGCGGGGAGAAGGAGGCCGACGAGCGTGCCGATGATGGCGATGACGACCAGCAGCTCGACGAGCGTGAAGGCGGCCGGGCGCGGGGAACGGGGGGGCATCGGAGCGGCTCGGACGGAGGCGGTGGGGGCTCGTGCGACGGTGGGGTCGCCGTGGCGACACCACCCTCCATCATCGGGCTGGCGGGCCCGGATGGCGCCGCCGGCGGAACTTTCCCCCGCGGCCGGTGGACGATTCCCCGTCGGCCTCGGGCGGCGCCTCCCGGACGCCGGGGGGCGCCGGGGGGCGACGGGGCGATCAGTCGGCGCTCGGCTGACCGCGGTAGTAGGCCTTCACCACGGCCGAGTCGCGGAGGAAGTCGACCCGGCCCACGGTGACCTTCACCACGTCGAGTCCGGTGCGCGCCCGGAGGTCGGCGATCAGGGCGGGGTGGTTCTCCGGCTTCGTCCGCTCGACGTTGTCGTACTGGATCGTCTTGGTCTCCAGGGGCCGGAAGAGGACGCGGCCGTCGAGGAGGAAGGCCCCGAGGAGGATCCCGCCGTTGACCAGGAGCATCTCCAGGATCGTCCCCTTGTTGGCCGCGGAGAGGAGCCCCAGGGCGATGCACACGAAGAGGTAGGTCATGTCCTTGGGGGTGATGTCCTCGGTGCGGTAGCGGAGGAGCGAGAAGACGGCGAACAGGCCGAAGGCCGTGCCCGTGGAGAGGTTCACCTGCGAGAGCAGGGCGGTGAGGAAGAAGATCGTCACGTTGAACATGAAGAAGGTGAAGAAGTAGTCGGTCTTGCGGTAGTGCGGCCAGTAGATGGCCAGCACCAGGATGCTCACGCTCGCCAGGTCGACCGCCAGCCGCGCCGGGAACGATTTCTTGAGCCGCTCGAACTCGAGGCTCATGAAGGGGGGCTCGCCGGCGTCGGCGGCGACGCGCGGCTCGGCGGCGAGCGCCCGGCCGGCGGGGAGGCACGCCGAGGCGGCGAGCGACACGGTCGCGAGGAGGAGCATGGCGAGGAGGCGGCTAGCCGGCGGCATGGAGCACCCTGTCGATGTGGCGGAGCGTGTCGAGGAAGTTGTTGCGGGGAAGTTCGGGACGGGCGGTGGCGAGCCCCAGACAGTACTTGCTCACGCCCGCCTCGAGCACCCGGTGGCGGTGCAGCGCCCCGACGATCGCCGAGGGGCCCGCGGCCCGCGGCCGCTTCACCTCGGCGATGGCCAGGCCCGCGAACCGGCCGGGATCGACGCCGCGGAAGGCGAGGCCGACGTCGATCGTGACGCGCTCCCCTTCCGCGAGGCTCACGAGCGTCGCCCGGCGGTAGCCGACCCACAAGACACCGCGGAGCGACCCGGGGTCGAGCCCCGAGTGGTCGCGGACGAACGGCGCGTGGGCATCGTCGAGGCGGTCCGTGACCGCCGCGATCGCGACGCGGCGTTTGAGCGTGCGGTCGTGGTTGTCGCGGCGCTTCACCTCCAGGAAACAGCCGCCGGTGGCGGCATACCTGCGGGCGCGGACCTTCGCCCGTACGGCACGGCCGGCGTGGTGCCGGCGGTAGCAGTCGAAACGGGAGGTGTCGTAGTAGAGCGTCTCGTAGGGGCTCGCCCGCAGGCCGGCCACCTCGAGGGCGGCGTAGCGGCGCTCGAGACCGGCGAGGATCTCCGGGAGCCGGTCCGCCGCCACGAGGTATTTCGTGTCGGTGCGGTCGAGCAGCGCCACCGACTCGGTCTCGGCGAGCGACAGCGGCTCGAAGGGGGCGAGGGCGGCGGAGAAGGAATCGGGCATCGGGGCCGATCGGTGTCGCGGGGGCCACGCGCGGGCCCACGCCGTCCATCGCCCCGTCTCCACGGAAGTTCCGCCGTGGCCGGGGGATGCCGCGGGGCCGCCGCCCGTTGAACGAGCGGGGGGAGGAGGAGTTGCGGCCCGAAGGGAGCGAAGGCCGCCGGATCACTCGGCCGGCAGGGGCTCGCCGCCGTCGACGGTGCCCAGGCCCCGCCAGACGGCCAGGTCGATCGAGGCGTCGATGAAACGCACCGAGGCGTCCATGAGAAGCACGCTCACGCCCCCGGGGTGGCCGCTGCGGGAGGTCACGGCCGCGTAGGTGTCGCCGGCGTCCGGCTCCCGGGCGAGGACGACGTCGACGTCGCGGGTGCCCTCGGCGGTGGCGAGGGCGACGTTCGATTGCGGCGCGAAGACGGTGGTGAAGCCGGTCTCGTGCACCTTCCCGTCGACCCATTCGACGTGACCGAAGGAGGCGGAATTGAACGCCGCCAGGGAGAGCGCGGCGAGGTCGGTCGGCGGGGCGGGGGGAGTCGTGAACACGGCCGAGCTGTCGGCGCCCATGACGCGCGGCGTGAACGCCTTCACCTCGGCCAGGGCCAGGGTCTTGCTCGTGCCGTCGAGGAACTCCTGCATCTTCCGGCCCCGGTTGGGAAGGAAGGCCCCGTCGCCGGTCTGCATCCCGGAGGCCTTGGCGGCGAGGACGCGCCAGGTCCCCATGCTCACGGCGTAGTTGAGCGGCCAGTATTTGTTGCCGTGGACGGGGTCGGTGCCCTGGCCCCGGTCGTTCGGCTCGCTCGGGCAGATGAAGGTTCCCACGCGCTTCGACGAGACGCCCGGCTGGGTGCCGTAGCCCTGCGTGAAGTCGATCCCGCGGAAGAGCGCCTCCTGCTCGATGAAGGGGAGGATGCGGGCCATCGCCGACCAGGCGTTGAGCGTGCTCACCGCCGACCCGCTCCAGGCGTAGTTGCCGTTGGCGGGGAGGGTCTTGCGGCCGTCGGCGTGGAGGTGCATCGCCAGGCCGAGTTGGCGGACGTTGTTCTGGCAGGAGGCGCGGCGGGCCGCCTCGCGTGCGGCCTGCACCGCCGGGAGCAGGAGGCCGACGAGCGTGCCGACGATGGCGATGACCACGAGCAATTCGACGAGCGTGAACCCGCGGCGGATCGGAAGGAGCATGGCCAGCTCTCGTGAGAGGCGTTTGTAGGGCGAAAAGAAGAGAATGAGACTCAGTATCATCTCCTCTGGGATTTAATGTAGGCAGGCCTGCGGAAAAGTCAACGAAGGGCAGGAGCGACCTTCGCGCGGCGCTCGGGCAAACGCCTGCGCTTCCTCGAGCGACCGCCCCGCGTCAGACCCGCGGCAGCTTGCCACGGAGGGTGGAGCGATCGAGGCCGAGGAGCTTGGCCGCGGCGGTGCGATTGCCGTCGGTGCGGGCGAGGACCTCGCCGATGAGGGCCGCTTCGGCGACTTTCAGGAACTCCTCGTGGAGCCATCCGTCGGGCGCCGTCGTGCCGGCCAGGCGGGAGGCGACCCACGCACGGACGGCCGCCTGCAGCGGCGCATCGACCGCCCCGGCCGCGCTCGCCGCGGCGGCGCCGGCAGGCGCGGGGGAGGCGTCGGGGGCCGGCGGAAGATGCTCGGGTCGGAGCGTACCGCCGCGGGCCAGCACCGCTGCCACGTCGACCGCGGCCTTGAGCTCGCGGACGTTCCCCGGCCAGGGACGGGCCCGCACGGCATCGAGGAACTCCTCCGACGCCCCCTGCACCGGCCCACAGCCGGGGCTGCCGGCGAGGAACCAGGCGACGAGCGCCGGGACGTCGTCGAGGCGCTGTGACAGGGGGGGCATCTCGATCGTGAACACGCGCAGCCTGTGGAGGAGATCGGCACGGAAGCGTCCCGCGGCGACGTCGGCCGCGAGATCGCGGTGGGTGGCGGCGATGACCCGCACGTCGACGCGCACCGGCGCTGCCGCGCCCAGGGGGAGGATCTCGCCGGCATCGAGCACGCGGAGGAGTCTGGCCTGTACCTCCGGCGCCGCATCCCCGACCTCGTCGAGAAAAAGCGTGCCGCCGTCGGCACGGGTGAAGAGGCCGGGGCGGGCGGCGGCGCCCGAGAAAGCGCCGCGGACCTGGCCGAAAAGCTCGCTCTCCACGAGTGCCCGATCGAGTGCCGCGAGATTCACGGGCACCATCGCCGCGGAGCGGCGGGCGGAGTGGGCGTGGACGGCGCGGGCGGCGAGCTCCTTCCCGGAGCCGGTGGGGCCGGAGACGAGCACCGGGAGATCGTTCGACGCGGCCAGCGCGATCCGCGTGAAGACGCGCTGCATCGCGGGCGAGCTCCCCACGAGCCCTCCCGGCGGCGGCGCCGGGGCCGGGGCATCGGCGCCCTCCCGGGAAAGGGCGCGCTCGACGGCCGCGGTGGCCTGGTCGGAATCGAAGGGCTTCACGAGGTACTCCGCCGCTCCCGCCTCGACCGCGCGGACGGCGGTGTCGAGATCGCCGAAGGCGGTCATCACCACCACCGGGGCCCGCGGGGCGAGGGTCTTGAAGTCGGGGATCGCGGAGAGGCCGTCGCGGCCCGGGAGTCGGACGTCGAGGAGGAGGAGATCGGGCCCGAAATGCCGGCAGGCGCCGAGACCCTCCTCCACGCTCGACGCGACCTCGACGGCGTGGCCGCGGTCCTCGAGCAGCCCCCGCAGGCTCCAGCCGATCGCGGGCTCGTCGTCGACGATGAGGATCCGGCTCATGACGGCGTCCGGGAACGTGCGGAGGCGGGGAGGACGATCGAGAACCGGGTGAGGTTCTCGACCCGGTTCCATTCGAGCCTACCACCGTGCTCCGCGGCCACCGTGGCCACGATCGCCAGCCCGAGGCCGATCCCCTCCGGCTTGCCGGTGACGAACGGCTCGTGGAGCGTCGCGGCGAGGTGCTCGGGCGGCCCAGGTCCGGTGTCCTCGACGGTGAGGCGGATCTCGTCGTGCGCCGAGACGGCCTCGATCCGCACCAGCCCCCCCCGGCCGGCGGCGTCGACGGCGTTGACGACGAGATTGACCAGCGCCGCGCGGAGGGCGTCGCGCCTGCCGAGAAGGGAGATGCCGGTGGGGGTCTCGGCGGCGAGCGTGGTGCCGGCGTGCTCGCAGCGCGGCGAGACGAGGTCGACGACCTCGGCGAAGAGATCGTCGACCGACAGGAGCCCCGGTGCCGACTCGGTCTTGCGGCCGAGCGCGAGGAGCCCGCGCACCTCCTCCTCGACGACCGCCAGCTGCTTCCGCGCCACGTCGAGGCTCGTGTCGGCGGGGGAGCCGGGGCAGCGGCTGCGGTGGAGGTCGATGGCCAGCCGCGCCCCGGTGACGGCGTTGCGCAGCTCGTGGGCGAAGCCGGCGGCGAGTTGGCCGAGGAGCCGCTCGCGTTCCGCCGCCAGGAGCCGGGCCCGCAGCGTGCCCAGCTGCCCGCTCATCCGCTCCACACCGCAGCGGAGCCGGCCGATCTCGTCGTCGACGTCGGCGTCCCGTGGAGCCGGCCCGCGAGCCCCGTCGTCGTCCGCGTCCCTCGTGTCGAATCCCCCCTCGGCGATGCGGGCCACGCGGCGCTCGACCGCCCCCAGACGCCGCGCGAGCCGGCCGGTGGCCGCCAGCGCCGCCGGCACGAGCCCCGCAAGCGTCGCCGCGGCGACGGCCAATTGCGGCCAGGCCGATTCGAGGAGGAGCTGCCAGAAGCCGCGGCGCGGCGTGAGGACGACCACCGTTTCCGGTCTGACGCTCGCCGACTTCACCGTCGCCACGCGCCACGGCCGGCCCGCGAGCGTCGTCTCCCCGCGATCGACCGCGGTGGCGATCCCCGCGGCGAGAAGCTCGTCGCGCTCCCGCGCCGGGAGCGTCGAGGGGCCGGTCCCGTCGTCGCCTGGATTCCAGACGACGAACCGGCTCCCGGTGAGACGGTCGAGCGTCTCGAGGACCGGCAGCGTGAGGGTGACGCGCGTGTCGGCGAGCGTGTCGACCACCTGCCGTTCGCGCTCGCGGGCCGAGGCGGCCGCGCGCCGCACGGCGAGCCACGACGCGAAGGCGACGTTGGCGAGCACCCCGGCGAGCAGGAGCCCGACGACCGGAAGGACGAGCTGGCGGCCGAGCGACGAGACTTTGGCGCGGGGAGCCACGGGGCACTTTTCCGAAGCGGGGCGGGCGTGCGGCGGACTCGCCGATTCTATGCCCCCGGGCGGTCGCCCCGCCGCCGACTCTCGCACCTGAGCGAGGGACGTATGATGGCCCGCATGAACCGGCTCTTCCTCCGCACCCTGCTCGTCTCGCTCGCGCTCGCCGCGGCCTCCTGCTGCCGCGCCGACGACGCGGCCGACTTCCCGGCGGAGCTCGTCGACTTCGGCCCCGCCTCGGCCGTGCCGCTCTTCACGGGCGGAGGGGACGGGGCCTGGGACGCGAAGATCCGCGAGCGCGGCTGGATCCGCCGCGAGCCGGGCGGCACCTGGCGGATGTGGTACACCGGCTACGACGATGCCCTCTCCCCGCTCAAGCGACTCGGACTCGCCACGAGCCCCGACGGCCTCAACTGGTCGCGCGATCCGGCAGGCCCCTTCCTCCCCGACACCTGGATCGAGGACGTGTGCCTGGTCCGCGACGGAGAGCGGCTCGTGATGGTCGCCGAAGGGGAAGGGGACGTGGCCCGGTTGCTCGTCTCCGACGACGGCCGGCGGTGGACCGACCGCGGCCCGCTCGACATCCGGCTCGTGAGCGGCGCGCCGATTCCCGAAGGCCCGCGCGGCACGCCGGTGGCCTGGCACGAGCGCGGCACCTGGTGGCTCTTCTACGAGCGCGGCGACCAGGGGGTGTGGGCGGCGACGTCGCAGGATCTCGTCACCTTCACGAACGTCTCCGACGCTCCCGTCCTGGCGCTGGGGCCCGACCGCTACGACGCGCGGATGATCGCCATGGACCAAGTCGTCAAGCACCGCGGCCGCTACTACGCCTACTACCACGCAAGCGCCCCCGACGAGAAGGGACGCTGGTGCACCTGCATCGCGCGGAGCGACGATCTCGTCCGGTGGACGAAGTACGCCGGCAATCCGATCGTGCCGGTCGACGACGCCCATCCCGGCACCAGTAGCGCCGTTCTCGTGCCCGACGGCACGCGCCACAGGCTCTACACGACCCATCCCGAGGTGCGTGTGCGCTTCTCGGTGCTGCCGGTCGTCGGCGGCACGCAGGGGCCCTGACGCCGCAACGGTTCGTGCTCCTCTTCGGCCCGCTCGTCAGGCGCGGTGACGGCCCGCGCCCAGGAGCCTCCGGCCGAGCCCCACGACCGCCACGCTCACCGTGCCGGCGAGCATCCCCACGACCGCCTCGGCGGCCAGAGAAGCGATCGAGCCCCACCAGGCCGGGTGGCCCCCCGGCTCCCCGTGGGTCCCGTGGCCGCCGAAAGACGAGGTGACCTCGTGGATCGGCGCGATGCCATGCGCGATGATCCCCCCGCCGACGAGGAACATCGCCGCCGTTCCCGCCACCGAGAGCCCGCGGAGCATCCAGGGGGCGGCGGCGAGGATGCCGCGACCGATCGCGGCGAGCAGGCCCGGCGGCCTCTGAGCGAGGGCCAGGCCGAGGTCGTCCAAGCGCACGATCCCCGCCACGAGGCCGTAGACGCCGGCCGTCATCGCCAGCGCCACCACCACGAGCACCGCCACCTGGAGCGGGAACGGCTGGCCCGCCACGACGCCGAGGGTGATGACGATGATCTCGGCCGAGAGGATGAAGTCGGTGCGAATGGCGCCGGCGATTTTTTCGTCCTCTGATTCCTCGGCCGCCGCCGGTGGGTCGGGCGCGTCGGCCGGGTGCGCGTGAGGGGGGTGCCTGAAGAGCGAGTGGAGGATCTTCTCCATCCCCTCGTGGCAGAGGTAGGCGCCGCCGAGCATCAAGAGGGGGCCGACCGCCCACGGGGCGAGCCACGACAGCGCGAGCGCCGCCGGCACGAGGATCGCCTTGTTCGCGAGCGACCCCAGTGCCACGCGCCACACCACCGCCAGCTCGCGGTGGGGCGCGACGCCGGTCACCTGGTGGGCGTTGAGGGCCAGATCGTCGCCGATCACGCCGGCGGTCTTCGCGGTGGCCGCCTTCGTCATCACGCCGACGTCGTCGAGGACGCTGGCGATGTCGTCGAGGAGGACCAGGAGGCTCGTGGCCATGGGGCAGGTGGGTGGTGGGCCGAAGGAGAGACGGCGCCGAGGAGGGAGCGGCGGCGAATCGGTCAGCCGGAGTTTTGCAGCACGGTCACGATCGCGCCTGCGATCCAGACGAAGAGCCCCGCCCCGAGGAGGGCCAGGCGGATCGCGCGGCACCAGGGGCCGGTGGGTCGCCAGAATACCTGCACGAGGATCCCGAGCAGCAGCGCTCCCCCACAGACAGGCAGGCTCTCGAGTGCGAAGCGCCAGCAATCGGACCTGTTCCGCCCCTCGATGAGCGCGGTGAAGGGGCCGAGGATCGTCACCGTGAGGGCGAAAAGCCCCCGGAAGAGCGTCGGCGTGCCGACATGGAGATTGCTGCCGAGGAACGCCTCCGCGAAGCGGGCGGCGAACCAGGCGACGACCAACGGGCTCGCGGGAAACCAGACCGCCAGGAGCGTGAGCAGGCTCGCGCGCGAAAAGGCCGGCGGCCGGGAGGCCGTTGCGGGATCGCGGGGCGAGGGCTCGACAGGCGAGGTCAAGGATCGGTCGCCGGAGAGGTGATTCCGAGGTCCGCGAAAGAAGTCTATCGCTCCTCCTTCCTGACCGATCCGCCGGCCGGGCTCCAGATCCGCACCGTCCCATCCTCACCGCCGGTGGCGAGCGACTGGCCGTCGGGGGCTGGCGCGACGACATGGACCCCGCGACTCTCATCGCTACCGAGGAAGCCGTCGCCATGGTCGCGGATCGTGGCGACGACACGGCCGCCGTCGCGATCCCAGATCGTGACGTCGCCGTTCCAGTCGGCCGCCACGACGATCCTCTCGGGCCCCGCGAAGACGAGATCGAGCAGCGTACTCGGCGAGCGGCCGGGGGCCGTCTCGAGTGTCTCATGTGTGTCGCCGGCGCCCTCCCCGAGCGGCCAGATCGCGACGCGGCCGATTTCCGGATGGGCCCGATCGCCATCGACCGCGCAGGCCAGCCACGCCCCGTCGTGGGAGAAGGCGAGTGGGCCGCGGCCGGCAAGCTCGCGGCCCATCTCACCGGTCGCGGCGTCGACGAGCCGCACCGGGCCGTCGTTGGAACTCGCGGCGAGCCACCGGCCGTCGGGCGAGAAGGCGAGGTGGGTCGTGGGGAGATCGAGCCCGATCGAGCGCACGAGCTTTCCACCGGCCACGTCCCACCACTCGATCCCCCCCGCCATCGCGCCGCCGCGGCCGCCGTAGGGGCCCCACTCCATGATCCCCGCGGCGAGGGTCGTGCCGTCGGGGGAGAAGGCGAGCGGCCCGAGTCGCTCCTTGGTCGTCATGGTGCTTTTCGTCGCCCCCGTCTCGGCGTCGCGGAGCTGGATCTCGGAGCCGACGACGACGGCGAGGTGCCTGCCGTCGCCGGTCATCGCGGCCTGGCCCGCGCCTCCGATCGCCTCCGACCAGCGGAGCTGGCCGGTGGCGAGATCCCATTGCCGGAGCTGGTTCGGCGTGAACGAGCGGGGGTCGGTCCTCTCGGGGTCGCGGACGAGCGTGGTGAGACGCGTGCCATCGGCGTTCCAAAAAATCGCCGCCGGCACGCGGTCCTGGATCACGCGGCCGTTGACGACCGGAGGGAGCGGGGCCGGGGGGAGCGCGCCACCGAGAGAGACGAGCCCCTGGCGGAGTTCGTAGCCCTCCGGCGGCTCCATCGAAAAGAGCGCGTCGTCGACCGGCTCGTTCCAGTGGAAGTCGTCGAGGACCACCTCGAACGGGTGCTTCGGGTCGGGGTCGCTGATCACGATCCGGGTGGGGAGACGCGAATCGGGATCGACGACGACGACCATGTCGGGGATTTTCGACAGGCCCATCGCCGAGACGCTCTTTCCCCGGAAGGTATGGGGCTCGCCCGGCACCGGCTCAACCCCCTGCTCCGCCACGCGGGCCAGTTGCTCCACCGGATCGCCGACGCCGACCGAGAGCTCCTTGGTGTGCGACGGCTCCGCGACCTTGTTGGCCGTGTCGAGGAGCAACTGCTCGCCACGTTCCAGATCGAAGACGATTACCAGCGGCCCGTCGGTCATCTCGTAGCGCGCTCGCTTGCCCACCACCCGCTGCGTGGCCTTCAGGACCGGGCCCGGCCCGAGGCGCTGCGTCGAGGTGAAGCGGACACTCGTCGCCGCCTTCGCCCGCTCGACCACCTCGGCGAAAGCCGCCGCAGATCGCCGCCTGGCCACGACGTCGGGCAGGAAGAGCGCCAGGAGGAGCAGGGCCGCTAGCGCGGCCACGAGCCCGATCGCGCCGCCGCGGCCGCGGCGATCGCCCGCCCCGTCGCGGCCGACGGCTGCCACGACTCCCCGGTCGAGTCCCCGCGCCGCGGCGGCGACCCGGCTCACCGCTTCCGCGGCTGCGGGAGTCTGCCGAATCGCCTCGATCGCCGTATCGAGTCGGCGGGCCGCCTCGGCTCCGGCCGCGTCATGGATCGGGCGATCGTCCTCTTCGCGCGTGCCGCTCATGGCTGCCTCCCGGATCGTCGGTCGAGATTCAGGGCCAATTCCTTTCGCGCCTTCGCCAGCGCCGTCGACACGGCCTCCGGCGTGATGCCGAGCAGCTTCGCGGCCTCGTCGCGCGGGAGCTGTTCCATGGACACAAGCGCGAACACCTCCGCCTGTCGCGCCGGCAGCGCGGCCACCGCCGCGCGCAGCCACTCGGCGAGCTCCGTCGCTTGGGCATGCTCCGGCGGGCCGATCGCCGTCACCCGGTCGCCGTCACGGAGCGCGATCGTGTCAGGCCGGGCCCTGCGGCGACGAAGCCGGTCGAGCGAGCGGACGGTCGCCAGACGGACGGCCATCCCGGTGGGATCGCGCAGGCCGCTTTCGCGCTCCACCCGGAAGCACTCCTGAAAAACCTCCTGGGCGACATCCTCCGCGTCGTCGAGCCGGCCCACGATGCGCAAGGCGATCTTCAGCACGCGTGCCGCGTGGTCCCCCACGAATCGGTCCCAATCGATCGCTTGGTGGCCCACGCATCCCTCGCGACTCGCCTTCCGGGCATCTGCCGAAAGGATGGTCGCACGCCGGCCCGGGGCATGACCCGGAAAAAGACGCCAGCCCCTTTTTTCTTCAGCGGCGCTTCCGCCATACGAACCACAACAGCGCGAGGCCGGCGAAGGCGACGACGAAGTCGAGTGGCGAGGCCTCGAGCCCGGGGAGCCCGGCCAG
>CAWUOA010000081.1:0-11327 GCA_963923225.1 uncultured Planctomycetaceae bacterium | reverse complement strand
GGGAGGCCGCACACAGTCCATGCGGCCCTGGGAGGCCGCACACAGTCCACGTCCGTGCGGCCCCGGGAGGCCGCGATCACCGCAGGAGCGAATCGATGAACCGCCTTTCCCGACGCACCTGGATCGCCGGCAGCGTGGCCGGCGCCGCCGGCTCGACGTTCATCGCTCACGCGCCCGTGGCGCGTGCGGCCGACGACGCCTTCACCGATCTGGTCGACGCGCACGTGCACGTCTGGACCCCCGACACCGCCGCGTACCCGCTCGCCGCCGGCTTCACGCAGGCCGATCTCCAGCCGCCGAGCTTCACCGCCGAAGAGCTCCTCGCCCTCTGCCGGCCGCTGGGGGTGTCGCGCGTGGTCCTGATCCAGATGAGCTTCTATTCGTTCGACAACACCTACATGCTCGAGTGCATGCGCCGCCATGCCCCCGCCTTCTCCGGCGTGGCGATCGTCGACCATGAGAAGCCCGGCCTCGCGGAGACGATGAAGGAGCTGAAAGCCGACGGCGTCCGCGGCTTCCGCCTCTACGCCAACGCGAAGAACGCCGCCGCCTGGCGCGAGAGCGCCGGCATGCAGACGATGTGGACCAAAGGGGCCGACGAGAACCTCGCCATGTGCCTGCTCGCCGATCCCGACGCGCTTCCCCCGATCGGCGCCATGATCGAGCGCTTTCCGCGCACGCCCGTCGTCATCGACCACTTCGCCCGGATCGGGATGAAGGGGGGCCTCGATACGGCCGACTCACGACGCGATCTCGAGGCGCTCCTGGCGCTTTCCAAGCATCCGCAGGTGAGCGTGAAAGTCTCGGCCTACTACGCCCTCGGCGCGAAGAAGCCCCCCTACGACGACCTCGGACCTCTCGTTCGCCGCCTCCGCGACGCCTACGGCTCGAAGCGGCTGATGTGGGCCACCGACTGCCCCTACCAGGTGCAGCCCGGTCCCGGTGGCGAGGCCCACTCCTACGCCGCGTCGCTGGAGCTGGTGCGCGACCGGCTCGACTTCCTCTCCCGCGAGGAGAAGCTCGACATCCTCCGCAACACCGCCCGCCGCGTGTTCTTCGACGGGAAGGCGTGAGCCCCGGGCGAGCCTCTCAGGGCCCGGGCGCGAGCGGCTTCTCGACGAGCCGCTCGCCGGTGGAGAGCCGCCAGACGACGATCCGTCCGTCCTGCGTGCCGCCCGCGACGAGATCGGCCTCCGGGCTCGCGGCGGCCGACACGAACCGGGCCGGCGCCGCCGGCTCGTACTCGCGCACCTTCTCCCCGTCGCGCGTCCGGAAGAGCCACACCCTGCCGCCGGCCGACGGGGCCGCGAACAGATCCCCCGCCTTCGCGAGCTGGAACACCTCGCCGCCGAGATTCGTGTCGCGCACGTGCGCGGCGTCGGCGATCTTCCAGCGATCGTGCTTCCGCGAGTCGCCCGCCGAGACGATTTCCTCCCCCGACGGATCGAAGAGCACGCCCCGCACCGGCGCGTCGTGCCGGCCGTAGCTCGCCAGGAGCGTGCCGGTGGCGACGTCGAAGACCTTCGCGGTGCGGTCGCGGCTGCCGGTGGCGATGCGGGAGCCGTCGGGGCTCCAGGCCACGGCGAGGACCCAGTCGCGGTGGCCGGGGATCGTGCGCTCGAGCGTGCCGGTGGCCGCGTCGAAGATCCGGACGCTCGCATCGCAGCCCGCCACGGCGAGCCGGTCGCCCGCGGGGCTCCAGGCGACGTCGTGGACGACGTCGGCGGAGGGGGCGAGGACCCGCAGCAGGTCGCCTCCGCGCGTGAACAGCCGCACCTCGCCGAGCCGGCCGGCGATACCGCCGGCTACGGCGAATCGCTCCCCCGAGGGATCGAGCGCGATCCGGCTCGCCCGCTCGGGAAGATTGCCGATCCGGCGGCGGACGGCGCCGTCGCGGGGATCGACCACGAGCACCTCCCGCCAGCCCCCCGCGAGCAGCTCGCCCGAGGAGGAAAGCGCGAGCGCCGTCACCGGCGGCGGGGCGGGATAGACCGCAGGCGCCGGGGGATGGACCGGCGGCGGAATCTGCTCGACGAGCGGCGCCGCAGGCGCGGTGCCGTCGAAGGGGAGCCCGGCGTCGATCCAGTGGGCGATTCGTGCGATCGCGGCCGCGTCGAGCGGCGCGGCGTGGAGCGGCATCCGCAGGTCCGCGTCGGCGGCGGTGATCCGGGCGAAGGCTTCGCTCGCGGCCTTGTCCCCGGCGACGAAGCCGCGGACGCCACTGGTGCCGGCGGCCAAAAGCGCCGCGAAGGAATCGGCCCGCCACTCCCCCTCGGCCTTCGCCGCGCCGTGGCAGGCGACGCAGCGCGCCTGCAAGAGCGGCGCGACGTCGCGGACGAAGCTCGGCGGCGCCGCATCGGCCGCGGCGGGGGCCAGCCCGATCTCGAGCGAGTAGGGGAAGGCGTCGCCGCCGGAATCGTTGGCATCTTGGACGACGGCGAACACCGGACCGTCGCCGGGGAGCACGATCTCGACGAGGGGATCGCGCGACTCCGCCCGGTCGTCGGCGGTGGCGAGCGCCGCGCCGTCGGCGGCGAGGATCGTGAGGAGCGGATCGAGGGGGGAGCCGGAGGCGCTCGCCACCACCCCGATCCGGAGCCTCGCGCCGGCGGTGCCGTCGATGCGGAAGACGTCGACGTCGAGCGGCCGCTCGATCCGGCCGAGGAGGACGAGCGCACCGGTGGAGGGGAGTGCCAGGGGCTGCGCCTTGGCGAGGCCGTCGTTCGACTCGGTCTCGACGAGGGTCCCCTCCGCTGGCAGCAGCGGCACGCGGAACTCGGCCTCCCCGTGAGGGGCGACGAGCGTCACGATCGCCTCGCCCGGCACGGCGGGAGCCGGATCGGCGCCGAAGCCCAGTTCGATCTCGGCCTGCGTGTCGCCCGCCTTCGCCGCCGGAATCCCGTTGGGCACGGCGGCCTTGCCCTGGGAGAGGAGCGTGGCGGTGACGCCGGGAGTCGCCGAGCGCACCTCCGTGGCCCCCTCGAGACGCAGGCCGCGCACCACGACCTTCACCGGCTCGCCCGGCCGCGCCGCCAGCGGCACGCTGTAGAGGATCCCGGGCGCCTGCGGGGGATCCTCCGCGGCGGGAGCCACGGCGAGCGCGAGAAGCGCCACGATCACGCTCGCCGCCGTCTGACGGACCGCGGAACCGGACGGTCGCCGGAGATGGCGATTGCGCGTCACGTCGGTCAGGCTCCGAACAGTTCGTGGACGAAGCGGCCGGAGTCGAGGATCTCGACCGGGCGGCCGTCGGCGGTGGCCAGATGCTTCCGCGGATCGATGCCGAGCGCGGAGAGGATCGTGAAGGCGACGTCGGCGGGGCCGATCGGCGTCTCGACCACCCGGCCGCCGTCGCGGTCGGTGGCGCCGATGACGGCGCCCTGCTTCACACCGGCCCCGGCGAAGAGGAGGGAGGCGGCGGGGCCCCAGTGGTCGCGGCCGGCGTCCTTGTTGATCTTCGGCGTCCGGCCGAACTCCCCCATGCAGACCAGGAGCGTGTCGTCGAGGAGGCCGCGGCTCTTGAGATCCTCGACGAGCGCCGAGAACGCGACGTCGAACTCCGGCAGCTTCTTGTCGAGCCCCTCGAAGATCTTCGCGTGGTGGTCCCAGCCGCCATGGTTGACCGTCACGAACCGGACCCCCGATTCGACGAGGCGCCGCGCCATCAGGCAGCTCTGGCCGAAGGTGGTGCGGCCGTAGCGGTCGCGGACCGTGTCGCTCTCGCGCTCGATCGCGAACGCCTCACGGGCGCGCGGCGAGAGGACCATCGACAGGGCGCGGGAGCGGTATTCGTCGTAGGAGCGGATGGCGTCGTTGCCGTCGACGCGCGCCGCGAGCCGGTCGACCGCCCCCAGGAGCGACTGCCGCCGCTCGACGCGGACCTGCGGCAGCGTCTCCGGCGCCGTCAGGTCGCGGACGCGGTAGCCCGACTCGGCCGGGTCGCCCGCCTTGAAGCTCTCGTAGCGGCCGCCGAGGAACGCGCTCTTGCCGAGCTCCCAGGTGAAGGAGGGATTGCGCGGCACGGCGACGTAGGGGGGAAGCTCGCCGCCGAAGCCGCACTCGTGGGCCGCCACGGCGCCCATCGCGGGCCAGTCGCCGAACGGCGTGCCGAAGCGGCCCGAGAGGACCCAGTTGGTCGCGGTCTCGTGGTGGTCGTTGTCGTGGGCGCCGCTGCGCACCAGGCACGTCGAGGCGAGCGTCGTGGCCATCCGCGGCAGCAATTCGCCGATCCGCACGCCGGCGAGGCTCGTGGGGATCGTGCCGTACTTCCCCCGCACCTCGGCAGGCGCGTCGGGCTTGGGGTCGAACGAATCGTGGTGCGAGAGCCCGCCCCCCAGGAACACGAGGATCACCGACCGCGCCCGGGCCGGCCCGCTCCCCGTCGCCGCCTCCGCCTCGAGCAGGCTCGGCAGCGAGAGCCCGAGGGGCAAGAGCCCGCCGACACGGAGGAACCGGCGCCGCGAATGCGGGCCGTTCGCCTCGCGGCCGATGGAAAGATCGAACATGGCCTCGCGGCGCGACGCGCCGCTCCCGGGAAACGAGTCAGTGGTTGAAGGTGAACTCTTTGGAATTGAGCAGCGCCCAGAGGAGATCGGCGGCGACCTCCTCGCGCGGCCCGTCGGCGAGCGCCGCCGCGACCGCCGCGCGTTCCGCGTCGCCGGGCGGCCGGGCGAGCGTGGCGAGGAACAGCCCCTCCACGAGCGCGTCCGGGGGCCCGGAGGCCGTCCGGCCGACGAGGCGGGCGAGCGTCCCCTCCTCGCGGCGGAGCTTCGCCTGGACGGTGTCGCCGTTTTGCAGATGGAGCAGCTGCGGCAGCGTGACGTCCCCCGACCGCTCGCAGGCGCACGCCGTCACCCGATCGGAGCGGCCGAAGGTGGCGAGGAAGTAGGAGTCGGTCTGGGGGCCGGGGAGGCGGATCGCCCGCGTCCCCTCCGGCATCCCGGGGAACGCGTCGGGAACCCCCGTGGCCATGGCGATCGCGTCGGCGAGCACCTCCGCGGGGAGCCGGCGCGGATAGTAGTGCGAGTGGAGGCGGGCGTCGGCGGCGTTGGCGGGGGTCGTGTCGGAGGCGAGCTGGTAGGTCCGCGACTCGACGATCAGCCGCATCACGCGGCGCAGGTCGTACCCCGACGCCACCAGCTCGCGGGAGAGCGCCTCGAGGAGCGGGGCGTTGCTCGGAGGGTTCGTCGCGCGGAGGTCGTCGACCGGCTCCACGAGCCCCACCGCGAAGAAGTGCTTCCAGAGCCGGTTGACGACCGCGGCGGCGAAGAGGGGGTTCTCCGGGGAGACGACCCAGTCGGCGAGCCGCTCGCGCGGATCCTCGCCCCCCGCGACCTCCGCCGGACGGCGGTCGAGCCCCTGCGGCGGAAGCCGGCTCCCGGTGCGCGGCTGCGAGGCGACCGGCGGCTCGAGCCGGGCCTTCTCGATGGCGGCGGCGAGCTCCCCGAGCCGCTTCCGCTTCCCCTCGAGCGCCGCGGGATCGGCGGGGGGTTCGGCGGCCTCGAGCGTGGCGAGCTCCTGCTCGACGCCGCGCTTCTCGCGGCCGAGGTCTTGCTCCTGCCGCGACGCCACCACCAGCCGCGTCGCCCCCTCGGCCGGCGGCCGACGATCGAGCGAGACGCGGGAGAAGAACGCCGCGAAGTGGTAGTAGTCGTCCTGGGTCCAGCGCTCGAGCGGATGGTTGTGGCAGCGGGCGCAGCCGATCCGCGTCCCCAGGAAGGCCTGCGCGGCGGAGTCGGCGGCCTCGGAGTCGACCGCCTGCTTCTCGCCGACGGTGACGATCCACCATCCCACCGCCGGATGGTCGTCGCGGGCGGTGAGGAGCTCCCGCACCAGTTCGTTCCAGGGCCGGTTCGCCGCCACCTGCCCGCGCAGCCAGGCGTGGAACGCGCGCACCCCCTTCACGCCGCGGACGTCGTGATCGCGCTCCTTGCGGTTCTGGAGCAGGTCGGAGAGCCAGAGCGTCCAGAAGTCGGCGAACTCCGGCCGCTCGAAGAGCCCGTCGACGAGCCTCCGGCGCTTGGCGGGATCGCCGTCGGAGAGGAACGCCCGCGCCTCCTCCGGGGTCGGCAGCGTGCCGACGAGATCGAGCATCACGCGGCGCAGGAACGTCGCGTCGTCGCAGTCGTCGGCGGGCGGCACGGAGAGGGCGCGCAGCTTCTCCATCACCCGCTCGTCGACGACGTTCCGCCGCTCGGCGTACTTCTCCGGCGGCACCTCCTGCGGGAAAGGGCTCGAGACGACGACCGTGTCGACGAGCCCCTGGTACGTCGCCACCACCGCCACCTCGCCGTGGCGCTCCCCCCGGAGCCGGCCGTCGGGGGTGACCGACGCGAGCGAGGCGTCGTTGGAATGGAACCGGGACAGCGCCGTCACGTCACGGGAGGTGCCGTCGCTCCAGGTGGCGGTGACGGCGAGGCTCCGCTCCTCGCCCGGGGCGAGATCCACCGTGCGGGGCGCGACCTCGACCGCCACGACGCGCCGCTCGCCGGCGAGGGGCCCCGGCGCTCCGGCGGCGATCCAGTCGACGAGCGTCCGCGCCGCGGCGCTCGAGGGATCGAAGAGCCTCCCTCCTCCGTGCGGCAGTTCCCCCGTGGCCTTCGCCAGGAGGAGGCTCGTGGCGGGGTCGAGCCCCCCGATCCGCCGGCCATATTCCTCGGTGGCGAGCGCCGCATGGTCGGCCTCGGGGGCATAGCCGCGCAGCGACAGCCTGAAGCCGTTTTGTCCCGCGAGCTTGCCGTGGCAGCCTCCGGCGTTGCAGCCGTGGCGCGTGAGGACCGGGAGGACGTCGTTGGTGAAGCTCGGCGCCTCTCCCGCGCGGGCCGCGGGCAGCGGCAGGCCGAGGAGGGCCGCCAGCACCGCCGCGAGGATCGGGAGGGGAATCGATCGCACTACGCGAGCACCCCGCGGTGGACCTCGCCGGCGACGTCGGTGAGGCGGAAGGCCCGGCCCCCCTGGAGCCAGGTGAGCTTCAGGTGGTCGAGGCCCAGGAGCCAGAGCATCGTGGCGTGGACGTCGTGGATGTGCATCCGATCGGCGACGGCGTAGTAGCCGTATTCGTCGGTCGATCCGTAACGCTGGCCCCCCTTCACGCCGCCGCCGGCCATCCACATCGTGTAGCCGTCGGGGTTGTGGTCGCGGCCGTCCTTCCCCTGGGCCACCGGCGTGCGGCCGAACTCCCCCCCCCAGACGACGAGCGTGTCGTCGAGGAGGCCGCGCCGCTTGAGATCCGTGAGGAGGCCGGCGATCGGCTTGTCGACCTCCGAGGCCTTCTCGGTGTGGCCCGCGAGAAGGTCGCCATGCTGGTCCCACTGCACCTTGCCGTCGCTGTGCGTCACCTGCACGAATCGCACCCCCGCCTCGCAGAAGCGGCGCGCCATCAGGCACTGCCGGCCGAAGTTCTCGGTGCGGGCCTCGTCGATGCCGTAGAGCGCGAGCGTCTCCGGGGTCTCTCCCGACAGGTCCTGGAGGCCGGGCATCACCCCCTGCATGCGGAAGGCGAGCTCGAAGGAGGCCAGTCGGGCCTCGAGCTGCGGGTCGGCGGGGAGGCCGGCGGCGCGGTCGAGGCCCTCGAGGAGATCGAGCTGCCGCCGCTGCACCCCCGCGCCCCACCGCGGATTGCCCATGTACTTCACGCGGGCCTCGGTCGCCGGGCGGCTCGCCACCCCCATCGGCACCCCCTGGTACTTCGCCGGGAGGAAGGCGGAGTTCCAGTTGTTCAAGCCCCCGTGGGCGAGCGTGGGGCAGATGGTGATGAACCCGGGGAGGTCGTCGTTGTCGGTGCCGAGGCCGTAGTTCACCCACGCCCCCATCCCCGGCCGCACGAAGGTGTCGCTGCCGGTGTGGAGCTTGAGGACCGCGCCGCCATGGGCGGAGTTGGTGCCGTGGCAGGAGTTCAGGAAGCAGATGTCGTCGACGTGCCGGGCGACGTGGGGAAAAAGATCGCTGACGTGGATTCCGCTCTCGCCGTACTGCCGAAACTTCCACGGCGAACCCAGGAGGGCGCCCGTGGGGGCGAACTGGACGCGCGGCTTGGCGAAGGGAAGCTCTTTGCCGTCGTCGATCTGGAGCCTCGGCTTGTAGTCGAAGGTGTCGACCTGCGACGGCCCCCCCTTCATGAACATGAAGATCACCCGCTTGGCCCGCGCCGGCACGCGCCACGGCGCGTCGGCGGCAGGCGCCGCGGCGGCGTCGCGGGCGAGGAGCGCCTGCGCCGCGAGCCAGCCGAAGCCCGCGGCGCTCGAGCGGAGGAGCTCGCGGCGGCTCGGGAGCGGGGCGTGTCGGGGGGAATCGGGATGGGCCATGGACGTCTCGCGCTTCTAGCGCACGAAGAGGAACTCGTTGCCGGCCAGGAGCGCTTGGGCGACGGCGGTCCAGGCCCGCTTCTCGCGGTCGGCTTCCGGGCAGCCGTCGAGGGCCAGCGCCTCCGAGAGCCGCCCGACGCTCTCGGCGACCAGCCTCCGCTCCTCGTCGCGCGGCATGCGGCCGAGGACGCGCCGCCACAGGATCGCAATCCGCGAGGCGGCGTCGGCCGGCGCCGCGGCGAGGACCTGCCCGGCGAGCGCCGAGGCGCAGTCGAGTTCGAAGTCGGCGTTCATCAGATAGAGCGCCTGCGAGGCGACCGTCGACGTGCCGCGGTCGCCGTTGGGGACGGCGCCGTCGGTGCAGTCGAAGAGCCAGAAGGGTTCGTGGATGTGGTTGCGGATCACCGGCAGGAAGATGCTCCGCCGCGGCGAGTCGTACTTCGTCCCGTCGATCGAGGTGTGGTCGAAGAGGAAGGCCCGGTTGGCGACGTGGAGCATCGAGCCTCCGCGCGTCGTGTCGAGGAGCCCGGCCGCGGCGAGCGTGGCGTCGCGGATGCTCTCCGCCTCGAGTCGCCGGATCGACCAGCGCCAGAGGCGCTCGTTCGTGGGATCGATCGCCTCGGCCCTGGCCACCGTCGGGCTCGTCGACGCCTCGCTCGACAGGCGCCAGGTGCGCGAGGCGAGGATCAGCCGGTGGAGGTGCTTCACCGACCAGCCCGACTCCACGAACTCGCACGCCAGCCAGTCGAGCAGCGCTTGGTTGGTCGGCGGCTCCCCCTGGAAGCCGAAGTTGTCGGTGGTGGGGACGATGCCGCGGCCGAAGTGCCAGCGCCAGACGCGGTTCACGAAGACGCGTGCCGTGAGCGGATGGCGCGGGTCGGTGATCCAGGCGGCGAGCTCCTTGCGTCCGCTGCCGGCCGGCGGCGGGGCGAGCGGCCCGCCGATCTCGAGGACCACCGGCACGCCGCGCGGCACGCGGCGGCCGAGGGCGAGATGGCTGCCGCGCTGCGCGATGCGGGCCTCCTCGGCCGCGCCCTCCTTGACTCCCATCGCGGTGGCGAGCGCCGGAAGGGTCCCTTCGAGCCCCTTGAGCTCCTCGCGGAGGGCGGCCAGGCGCGCCTTGGCGTCGTCTGGGAAGCGATCCTCGGGGATCTCCGCCGAGGCCGCCGAGCCGGTGGCGGCGGCACCCGACTCGGCGCTTGCGAGACTCGCCCGCGTCGCCGCGACGAGCTCGTCGATCCGCGTCTTCTGCGCGGCGATGCGGGCGGCATGCTCGGCGTGGAGGGCGCGCTCCGCGGCGCTCGCCACGTCGTTCTCGTGCCACTTCGCGATCCGGGCCAGCGACTCCATCGTCGTCGTGCTCTTGAACACGCCGGCCAGCGCGTAGTAGTCGGCCTGCGAGACCGGATCGAACTTGTGGTCGTGGCAGCGGGCGCAGCCGAGCGAGAGGCCGAGGAAGGCCTTGCCCACGGTGTCGATCTGTTCGTCGATGATGTCGGCCTGGAGCTTCTCCTGGTCCCCCTCGGCGAGGACCTTCGGCCCCATGGCGAGGAAGCCGGTCGCGGTGACGAGCCCGGCACGCTCCTCCTCGGGCATCCCCTCCTCGACGAGGAGATCGCCGGCGAGGTGCGCCCGCAGGAAGGCGTCGAAGGGCATGTCGCGGTCGAAGGCGCCGATCACCCAGTCGCGGTAGCGCCAGGCGTTGCCGTGGGCGATGTTCTCGTCGAGGCCGTTGGAGTCGGCGTAGCGGACGACGTCGAGCCAGTGGCGGGCCTGATGCTCGCCGTACCGCGGCGAGGCGAGGAGGCGGTCGACCACCCGCTCCCAGGCGCCGGGGGCGTCGTCGGCGAGGAAGGCGTCGATCTCGTCGGGAGTGGGGGGAAGTCCGGTGAGCCCGATCGACGCCCGGCGGAGGAGCGTCGCCCGGTCGGCGACGCCCGCCGGCACCAGTCCCCGTTCGGCGAGCGCCGCGACGACGAACGCATCCACCGGGTTCGCGACGAGCCCGGCGTCGGCAGCCGCCGGCACCGGCGGCCGTACCGGCGCGTG
This sequence comes from uncultured Planctomycetaceae bacterium, assembly GCA_963923225.1. Lineage (GTDB taxonomy): Bacteria > Planctomycetota > Planctomycetia > Pirellulales > UBA1268 > QWOP01. The sequence continues at coordinate 975 of CAWUOA010000081.1, read as the reverse complement.
CATCGACCAAAACGCCCGCTTCTCGGCGGGGTCGAAGGGGGGCTTGGGCACCGCCACCTCGATCCGCCCCTGCGGATGGGGAGCGCCCGAGTCGATCCAGGCCTTGATCGTCGCCACCGCCTCGTCGGGGAGTTTCCCGTCGGGGGGCATGGCGAGCGACTCGTCGACCCGGGCGACCGCCGCGAAAAGCAGGCTCTCCGACGATGACCCCGGGATGATCGCCGGGCCGGCCGCGCCGCCCGCCGAAAGGCCGGCGAGCGAATCGAGCCGCAGCCCCCCCTCCTGCTTCTCAGGCCCATGGCAAGCCTGGCAGTGGGTCGCCAGCAGCGGAGCCACCCGCTCGGAGAAAAACTCCGGGGCGGTGGAGGGGGGCGTCGCCGGCGGTTCGGAAGCCGGAGCGGGGCGAGCGATCGGCCACAGCGCCGAGATCACGGCGGCGAGCAACAGCCCACCGACACGATCGGTCGAACGCCTCGGCGACGAGTCGCCGGGCGACCCGGCGACGGGCGATGTGCGGGCCACGAAAGCAGCTCCCTTTCCCCCCCATTCTCCCCGTCGATGGACTCCCATTCCATCTAGCCTACTTCACTCCCGGGCGGGAGGGACCGGATCCTCGACCGGGCCCCCAGACGCCCCCGACGATCGACACAACACATTGCAGAAAAACACCTTGCGCGACATTTCGAGAACCGGTGCCCGCTCGATGTCCGCCCGAAGGGGGGACGTACGCCTAACTAAATGGAAAGGCTCGCTTTCGAGGGACCGGACCTCGGCGAGTCGCAAAGCCTCCCTCCACCCCGAGCAACGGTCCATGAACGCCCTCGCCCGCCTCCTTCGATCCGTGCGGTTCGTCGTCGTCCCTTTCCCGGTCCGAGCGGCGATCGCCGTCCCGGTCCGGGGCGTTCTCCGGCGCCGGCCGATCGCATCGCTGGCGGTCTGCGGAGCCGTGTCGGCCGCACTCGTTCCGGCCGTGCC